>JAFGQQ010000322.1 GCA_016935595.1 Bacteroidales bacterium | reverse complement strand
GTTGCATCATTTTCGTAACCTTCATCACAAAGATTAAAAACAAAATCAATTTTTGGTTTTAGTTTTACCAAGTCACTTATTAATGTGTTGTGATTATTCAAATAAGTGAATTTGTAGTTTTCTAAATGGCTCAGGGCTATCTTTAGCTGGTTTATAGTATTGTAGTCATCTTCGTCAAATATGTTGGCGGGTTTAATAATATCTGTTTTCTTCGGATCGCCCATAACAACAACAACTTGTTTTAAATCTGCTTTTTTCTTTTTTGGGGCCCATTCTTTTACAACTTTTGAAGTGGCTATCAGTCTGCGTTCCATCATTCCCAAATCCTGGTTTCTCTGCGAATCGGGAGAGATAGGCCCGTGAAACTGAAGGTCTTTAAAACCTGCATTTGAAAATAGCCTGGTAAGGCTTTCCTCGGTGTATAGCCGTTCGGCATAAAACTGGTCAACAATAACCCCTTTACGTATATGAGTAACAACTTCCCTCGAAATTAACCTTTCATTATCAGAGGCAAGTGAACGTTCCCTGCATACAAAGTGCTTTTTATCAATCCACTCCCAGCTTCGTGGGGTGAAATTTACTTTGAGATAACTACCATCGGCAACATCAATTAAAAACCCGCCATTTGGTTTTAATACGCGAAATATTTCACGTAAAATTTTCAGGTCATCGTCAGTACTTTCGAAATACCCAAAGCTGTTTCCAAGCATCATTATATAATCAAAAGTATCGGGAGGATAGGGAAGTTTGCGGGCATCGCCTTCCTTAAAATTAACAAATAATCCTTCGCTTGTAATTATTGTTTTAGCCTTTTGAATTAAAAAATGCGAACGGTCAATTCCATATAGGTTCCTGTATCCGCGACGGGCGAGCTCAATTACATGCCGGCCTTGTCCGCAGGCAACATCTAAAATAGTATCATCTGGTTGTAGCCCTAAAATATCTGAGAATAAGCTAACTTCGGTTTCGGTTATTTTTTTGTCCTCAACTACATCGGCATCAGTTTTCAGATATATTGAATTAAAAATCCGTTTCCACCAGTCTGGGGCTAAATGTTTTTCGAGGTTATCGACAGGCCCTACTAAGGGTTTGTTTTTTTTCTTGGTTTTATCGTTTTGTTTCATTAATGTTCAAAAAATATAATTGTTTTAAATATAGTATTTGTTAAATAATAATATGGATAGATAAGGCTTTAACATGAATGCCTTTAAAACAAAGCGCTGGCTACATTGGAGTATTTATTATATAATGTAATTGGGTTAAAAATGATTTTATTCTGTCAAGGTCTTTATTTAATAACTTGAAGGTTAATAAGGCAGGAAAATGATTAAACAGGGGAGATAATATCCCTTGAAGCAGAACCGGGAAAAGTATTTTTAACATTTATTCCAAATAATGAAATAGTAATTTTACAGTTAAAAAAAACAGTGCAAATAAAAATAAAAATATGATACGAATGCATAAAATATTGTTCTATTTTTAAACTATATTAAAATAAAATAACAACAATATGTTAATATCTGATATAAAAGGAACTACAACATTATCAAATGGGATTGAAATGCCATATTTTGGCCTGGGTGTTTTTGAAACCCGTGATGGCAATGAGGTGATTAATGCTGTTAAATATGCCATTAAAACCGGGTACCGGCATATCGATACTGCTTCGATGTACCAAAATGAAAAAGGTGTAGGATTGGGTATTAAACAAAGCGGAGTTGAAAGAGAAGATATATTTGTAACCAGTAAAGTATGGAATACAGACCAGGGATTCGATAAAACTATACAAGCATTCGATTTAAGTTTAAAAAAGCTCGGGTTTGATTACCTCGACCTTTATTTAATACACTGGCCTGTAAAAGGAATGATTAAAGAGACCTGGCAGGCATTTGAATATTTATATAAAGAAGGCAGGGTAAGGGCAATTGGGGTTAGCAATTTTTTAAAACATCATCTTGAAGAATTATTTCAAAACGCCGAAATAAAGCCTATGGTTAATCAGATGGAATTTCATCCTCATTTAGTTCAGCAAGACTTAATTGATTTTTGTAATGCAAATAAAATTCAGTACGAAGCATGGAGCCCTTTAATGAGGGGAGCTGTTAATAAGATAAGCATAATTAATCAACTGGCAGAAAAGTATAATAAAAATGCCTTTCAGATAGTGTTAAGGTGGAACCTTCAAAAAGGAGTGGTTACAATACCAAAATCATCAAGGCCGGACAGGATATTATCGAACTCGCAACTATTTGATTTCGAAATAGAAAAAGCAGATATACAATTGATTGATAGTTTGGATAAGAACTCAAGGCTGGGTCCGCATCCTGATTTTATTTCATAAATTATATCATTAGTCTTGTAAAAAAAAATACAAGTAATGAAAAAAATTTTGTTTCCAGAATTATTACCTTAATTTACATACTTGAAAAACAAAATAGTAGGTTTAATTAATCCGTTTTTTGTGCCTTCATTAGAGATAAAAAGGTCGCCGTTTGAATAAAAACTAATTCCTTCCGGTTTGTAAAAAACATCTGAAGGCAGCGCAAAGATGGATTTAAATTTTTTATTGGCATCATAAATAATAACCATCCTGTCAGTTGCCGATAAAATATAATAATCGCCGGTTATTGGGTGAACCGCAACTGCAGAAGGTGAAAAATTTATGCTTGAAACCTTTATTTCCGGATAATGTTTTTTAAAATAGTCATTGACATCTTCAATTGAAATTGATAATTCTGTTGTCAAATTGTTTGTTTTCTTTTTGGGCGAAAACCTGTAAATATTTCTTTTATTTATATTATCGGTAATATTGCCTTCATTACAGGCTATTATAAAAGACTCCTTTCCGGCATCATAAAAAACACCTTCAATATTTAAAGCCTGAAAGGGGATATATTCCATTTGAATATTTTTGGGATAATCGTTAAGATTTACTGAAAACAAAGCGCCATCGCTTCTTAATACATATACTGTACCGTTAAAATGAGTAATGTCTTCAAAATCCCCTACATCAGAAAAACGATAAATTTCTTCAATTAATCCAGTATTTAAATTATAAAGAAAAACAGAACCAATCTCATCCTGGATACAATAAACCAATCCCGCCGATTTTATCGAAAGGCCTGATATTTCTTTTAAAATATCAGGCAGTTCAAAAGTAAGGGACGGATTTAACAAATTATAGGGGCAGTTTAAGTAAATGGTATTATTTTTTAATACTGCACTATTCCATTTATCGGAAGCTAAAAAGTTTTTCGCTTTATATAGTTTTCCGGTTAAAGTGAAGTAAACATTTTGTTCAATGCCGTCTTTTACCAGTTCAACTTTGTATAAGGTAGTATCATTAATCCATACCTGGGTATATTCATCAATAGTCCACTCAGGATAGTTTTTTTTAATTTTCTTCAACATAACTGTTGAAATACTTGATGCATCTGTTTCTGATTCAGTAAAAAACGTATCACTTTTTTTATCGATCACCAACTCATATAATTTTCCCTTACATAAATATTCAATTTCAACATAATCGGTTTTATATTCAATTTCAACGATATCAGGGTTGTCGCAATTTTTATATATTTCTTTCATGTAATACTTTTCATCTGTTGTCTGACAGCTTAAAAAACATGAAATTAACAGGAAAATCACTAATGATGAAAGTTGTTTTATCTGCATAAAATATAGTTATATTATTATTTTTAAAATAGTTGTATGTTTTATTCCTTAATCCAGGTGAACGTAGACATCATATTTATTTATAGAATTTTAACGTTTCAGCATGAGAATTTATTATGATAGTATGTTATTGCAAAGCTACAAAAATGCTCATATTGCATGACAAAAAACGAGATTCTTTTTATAAATAACAATATAAGGCTGTCCAAAAAGTAAAAAATAAAAAGAATGCCACTAACCTGTCCGCCGCCCTGCTTTGGAAGGCATGAACTCCAAAACACAAAATTGCACAAAATACTGTAAAACAGAATAATATGTTTTTATTATTCTAATTACCAAGAAGATATATTGGATTAAATAAGGCTTTCAGCCTTATAAAAATATTTGAGTATCTAAATTTTTGTCATGTATTTAAAAAAACATTAATGATATAAATCATCTTGTTGATTATTTAATATCATTAAAATTAAAAAAAGGGTTTCAGATTTTTTATTTTAATTTAAATCTTCCATTTATTGAACCATTAATTGCAATAAAACATAATTTTATGAAATCGTTAACTCCTGTTATCTATATTGATGAAGAAAAATGTGTTAATTGTCACGCCTGCATTACAGCCTGTCCTGTAAAGTTTTGCAACGATGGCAGTTCTTCAGTAATGAAAATCAATCACAACTTATGTATTGGTTGTGGAAGTTGTATTACAGCATGTACCCATGAAGCACGTTTGCCAATCGATGATTTTGAGGCATTCGTAAACAGCCTGAACCGC
>JAFGQQ010000321.1 GCA_016935595.1 Bacteroidales bacterium | reverse complement strand
GGGCGCAATCTATTATAATGCAATTGATTACGCCCTTTCAGGGCTTAAAGTAGATTATTTCGTAACAAACATAGGGCATTTGCCCTACGTTATTGATCTCGCTCTTTCAGAGCTATTTATATTATAAATTAGTCTCCTAAATAATTACAATTTGTTATTTATTTAGAAAATCAAGTATCGTATAATTAAAATGTCTGGATACTAGCTATAGGAATGTATTCCATAAATTGCAACTTTTCGTATTTAAAGTATAATATTCAAAATTTAATTTTCATGAATAGGTTTGGATGCGTCAATACGAAGAAATAATAAAGCACTAATTATTAACATACCAGAAATGACATAAAGAGGAAAATTATAATTTTCGCTTGCTTTAACCAATATTCCAAAAATGCTTGCGCATATAAATCCCCCTATATTGCCTGCTGTATTCATGGCACCCGATATTGCACCTGCAAATTTTTTTCCCACATCCATGCAAATTGCCCAAGCACTAGGTAACATTAAATCTATAATTCCAAAACAAAGCGAGAGAAAAATAAAAACCTGTATTTTTCCAGGAATAAGTCCCGCAAGAAACATGAAAACAGCAGAAATAAAAAGGCCTAATACTCCCAATAATTTTCGCCCCTTTTTTAATCCATATTTTTCTGAAAAACTATCACTTAGATATCCTCCTGCAATATTTCCTATCATACTCATAACAAATGGTATGGCAATAACATACATTAATTCGGATTTAACAAATCCTCTACCCTTTTCCATGAAAACAGGAAACCATGAGAAGAAAAACCAACTACCCCAGGCATAAAAAAAATACATGGTAAGGATAAGCCAAAACTGTTTATTAGTAAATATTTTTTTCCAAGGAACTTTAACTTTTTCTTTTATTTGTCTATCAGCATTAATTATTTCCAATTCGGCTTTTGTTATTCCTTTCTTTTCTTCAGGATTATCTCTATACCAAAAATACCATACAATTACCCATATAAATCCGAGGCTGCCTAAAATATAGAATGCCATTCTCCAACCTAAAGAATGTATTACAGGATAAACAACAAAAGGAGTCATAGCTCCTCCCATACGGCTGGCGGCCCAGATGAAACCTTGTGCTTTTGCTGATTCCTTTTTAGGGAACCATTTTGTAATAGAACCTGTCATGCAAGGATATGCTCCGGCTTCGCCTATTCCAAACATAAACCTTATAATTAGAAGTGCAATAAATCCATTTGCCATTCCCGTAAATACAGTAAACAGTGACCACCAAATAACTATTATACTGAGTACTTTTCGTTGACCTTTTAAATCTCCCCATAAACCTAATGGCATTTGAAATAAACCATAGGTAATAATAAATGCACCAAGTACAAATCCCCATTTTTTAACCGAAATATCAAGATCATCCATAATGGCAGTACTTGCAACGCTAATATTAATCCTGTCGAGAAAAGTTATGATTCCAATAAAAACTAAAAGTGTTAAAACAATATTTCTTTTTTTCATTTATTACAATCAATTAATATTTCACCTAAATTAATTTATTCGATTGCAAATATTCCTTAACACCCAAAACACCAGATAATGGGCTCGACAACACTTTTTTACCTGTAACTTCTGCCAGTTTTTCTTCCATACGTGCCATTGAACCCTGCGCTAAAACGATTATATCAACTTGATCAGCTATTTTTTCGGAAGCTTTAAGAATAAGATTGTCATGCATTTCACTATTACCAGATATAATAGCCTGAAAAGCGCCTTCGGCTAGTCCTTCAATAATGTCAATGTTTCTACCTCTTTCTTTTGCTTTATTTTTTAACAGGTTAATGGTTGGATTTAGTGTGGTTGGTAATGTAGCCAACACACCAATCCTTTTTCCGGTCTCAACAGCTTCGATTGCCATTGGGTCATCGATTTTCAAAATTGGAATTGAGATAAATGAACGGGCTAATTCAGCTATTTCACCCACCGAAGAACATATATTAAAAATAACATTAGCACCAGCATCAATAGCTGCAAAATAATAATTAAACAATCTTTTACGTACAGCAGGAGTTACTTTATTCTTAGCAATCACTTCCTGAATCAGGCTGTCATCTACTATATGGTTTAGTATTACTTCAGGTAAATGCTCTTTAAATAACTTTGTTATTGGTTCAACTAAAGCTATAGCCGTATGAACTGCAACAATTCTGATCATATTAATATTTTTTAATTTATATAATTTAAAAATTGCAATTTATAAAAAAGATACAGGATTCGTTTTCTGATCCTATTATAAACGACCTGATTAATAATGAAACAGAATTATATTGGTAATTACAATTGATTTTGATGGAATTTAAAAAATAAAGTTACCTGACTTAATTCAGATAACTTTATTCAATTTTTTTTTACTCCTCTTCTTTATGTTCAATTGCTTCTGTAATTTCTTTAATTTGGCTCTTCTTTGAAAAAACCAACATTAATCCACCAAAAATTACCATTACCAAGCCAATCCATAAATTTATATTGATCTGAAGAGATTTTTCGTACAGAATTGCATCAGAATTTGTGAATATTCCAAAAATTAGCAATAATAAACCAATTACTGTAAACAATAATCCAATCGGAATTTTTATATCTAAGCCCATATTAATAAAATTTAAATTTTACCAAAATAAAATACTTAATATAACCGCAATAATACCAACAATAATAGCTAATGTAGCAGGTTTTTGATACCAGTATTTGCTGTCATCAGTTGCTTTAGGTGTAAGTGAATAAACCAGTCCTTTAAGTTCGCCTTCTGTTTTAAGCTGTTTAGTCAATATTGATATTACAATTGTAATAATTAAACATGCAGAAAAAGCAAATATTGCAGTCCAGAAATTTTGTGCCATTTCACTTGGATAAACATGTAATGCATTATTAATGCCCCCAACCAACCAACCGCCTTTAAATAAAGTTGTTGCTCCTGCAGGAGCAGTTAAACCATGATGAATTGCAGCTGCTCCGGTACCTGATAATAATCCGTAAAAAGCAGCATGTCCTGTTGCCCTTTTCCAAAACATACCAAGTAAAAATGTTGCAAATAAAGGCGCATTAATAAATGCAAAAATAAGCTGAAGAAAATCCATTACATTATTAAACAACCTGGCTACATATGCCGTTAAAATACTTACCAGTATTCCAAAAATTGTGGTTAACTGGCCAACGCGCAAATAATGTTTATCGGATTTTTTAGGATTTATATAACTCTGGTAAATGTCGTATGTCCAAACTGTATTAAAAGCCGAAACATTTCCTGCCATACCCGACATGAATGACGCCAATAACGCTGTAATACCCAAACCTAAAACACCTGTTGGAAAATAAGTGACTAACATAGAAGGAATAACCATATCGTAATTATACCCACCCCCTTTTACAGGCAAAACAAATCCGCTTTCCGGATTATGTGTCAATGCAATAGCTATCATTCCGGGAATAATTACAAGAAATGGAATAAACATTTTCGGAATAGCACCAATTAAAGGAGTTTTACGGGCAGCACTCATTGATCCTGCAGCCATGGCACGTTGAACAACTAAAAAATTTGTACACCAATATCCGAAAGAAAGCACAAAACCTAGTCCCATTATAATTCCAAACCATTCAACACCCATTGGATTTGACGAGGCATGACCACTATATTGCCAAGAACTGATAAATGCATCCTCTGCAAAACCATTTTGTATAGAAACATTCTGCAATGCCAGTTTTAGACCTTCCCATCCGCCAATTTTTATTAATCCAAGCATTACCAATGGGAAAAAGCCAATTACAATTAAAAAGAACTGTAATACTTCGTTATAAATAGCAGAGGTAAGACCACCCAGGTATGTATATATTAAAACAATTACTGCAGAAAAAACTAAATAGGCATCAAATTCAGTAAAAGGTCCCAATTTGAAATGAAATGGTAAAATTACTTGAGCCAGTAATGCCAGTGCATACATTGAAATACCAGAGGCAAAAACAGTCATAACGGCAAAAGAAAATGCATTAAAACCCCTGGTTTTTTCATCAAAACGCAGTTTTAAATATTCAGGAACCGACCTTGCTTTTGATCCGTAATAAAACGGCATCATAAAAATTGCCAGGAAAATCATAGCTGGTATAGCTCCTACCCAGTAGAAATGCACAGTAGTCATACCGTATTTAGCCCCTGAAGCTGCCATTCCTATCACTTCAAGAGCACCGAGATTTGCAGAAATAAAAGCTAAACCAGTCACCCATGCAGGCAATGACCTACCTGCCTCAAGGAAGGCAGTGGCGTTTTTCATATATTTTTTCAACGCCCAGCCAATTCCAATTACAAAAACAAAATAAATTAAGATGACTGACCAGTCAATCCATTGCAGGTTAAAGGTATTTTCCATAATTTATTGTTTTACTTAAATAATTAATTCTAAAAACAGGAATAAAATTTTACTAATATATGAAATTGCATTTATTTTAAACAAGGTGAATTTGTTAATTTATTATTGAAAATTTATAAATAGTTTGAGATTCATACTTTTCACCTGGTTTTAATAAGGTTGAAGGAAATTCCGGTTTATTTGGCGAGTCGGGAAAATGTTGAGTTTCCAAACATAATCCGTAAAAATCTTTATATTTAATCCTGTTTTTACCTTTTATTTTACCTATATAATTACCTGTATATAATTGAATTCCCGGTTCATTTGTAAACACTTCTATCATTCTGCCTGTTTTCCGTTCGATTACTTTGGCTACTAATGCCATCTCAACATCTTTCTTATTTAAAACATAATTATGATCGAATCCTTTATCAGACAATTTTTTTATTTGAGTGCCCAAAGGTTTTAATTCGGTTAAATCAAATGGAGTTCCTTTAATATCAAGCATCTTGCCAGTTGGTATCTGTTCATTATTCAATTCGGTAACCTGGTCTGCATCAATCATTATTTCATGATCGAAAATATAATCTTTGCACGCGTTTAAATTAAAATAGCTATGCTGAGTAAGATTTACGTGAGTTGGCTGGTCGGTTTCAGCCTGGTAATTTATTTTAAATTCATTTTGATTAGTAAATAAATAAGTTACTTCGACCTTTAAATTTCCCGGGAAACCGTCTTCCAGATGCTTACTTAAATAACTGAATTTAATTCCTGCTCCGGAATCATTTTTAACTTCTTCGGCATCCCAAACAGCCCTGTGAAAGCCTTTACCCCCATGTAAAGTATTGTTCTTTTCGTTTGGGGTTAATTTATATTCTTGCCCGTTAATTGTAAATTTAGCGCCACCAATACGATTACCATACCTGCCAATTGCAGCGCCAAAGAAAGGGTGATTACCCATATATTTTTTAAGCTTATCAAAACCCAATACAATATCATCAATTTTACCTTCTTTATCAGGTACTTTTAATTCAGTAACAGTTGCACCGTAATTAATGGCCTTTGCATATAAACCACTATCCGTAGTTATTTCAAATGCAAAAATTTCTTTTCCGCAAGGGAATTTTCCGAAAACAGATTTCTTAATTTCCATAATATATTATTTATTAATTTTATATTAAATTTTTTACTTTTTTAATGGCATCCAGGGGCTCAAGTAATTCAGTTAATTCAAAAATAGATGTTACTTTAGTATTAACAGAAATATTAATATTGTTTATTAACTTATCAATTTGTTCATCATTAAAATGTTCTTTTAATAATCTTCCTATTTTAAATTCTTCAAACGATCTAATCTTCGAAGGTGAGGAAAAATCGGAACTAAACCTGATCAGCTCAACAAGAGCTTCAATTGGCCCGGCACTTAAATGAACACCATTTTTAGCTTGTGTTAATCCGGGTAAACCCAGATCGTCTTTTCTTAACAATAATTCCCTTCGAATACTACCTTCTTTGGCCTTATTGGGATCTGTATCTCCAATAAAATTCTCCCTGGCAGCTCTCCATGAAATATTACCGGTGAGTGTAAATACAATTATAAATCGGTTTTTTTGTGTAAAATGCCAAATTTGAAATGGATGAAAACCGTTCAGAAGGTAAACAGTATCAAATTCAACCATTAATTTTTCACAATAAATACCGCTGGAAAGTTTCTGATTCTTCTTATTTTTCCATAATGTATTTAAAGTAAATGGAGTAAATTCAGGGTATCTTTTTAAAAACTCAAATCCACCATATGCATTTACGTCATCAATTTTTATATTATATAATTTTTCAAATTCTTCTTTTGCTATATCTGATATCTGTCCTTTTGCATCATTAGCAATTCTGTTTATCACCCCGTAATGCTGAGCTATTATATTATAATCTTTTAAATAATTAGCCGAAAGAACCCTGATATCTTTAATTGAAAAATTAAATTCACCGATTTTATTTAAAATTAAATTAATAATATCTTTATATTTAATTGGGTATTCTTTAAGCATTATTTCAGGCTTCATAAAGAATATTAACTTATTTGAATAATCGGGGATATTATCATTCTCATATATAACTTCGTAATATATTTGTTGTTTCTGTGCTTTTTTGATAGCCGATTGTATCTCTCCAGTTAATTTCGAAGCTTTATTCTCCATATTATTAGTAAATATTTAATTCTTTAAAAAGAAGCACAAAATTAATTTTTTTAAAGATTTAAAAAAATAGGCCGGTTATTTTAATTTTAATATAACTCTTTACCTGATTATTATATCCTTAATGATTGTTTCCCCTGCCTCTTTATTTAAAACTTCGAGTATAGCATCTTTAATCATAATAAGTTCATTACGGACAACAGAAGAATTTAGGTTTACAAATAATTTTTTTTCTTTTATATATATATTACTGGTATACTTAGCCACAGTTTTCCCAACAACTTTTTCCCACGATTTAATAAGCTTAACTTCTTTAAGTTTCGTATCAATGTTCAAATTTTTCAATGATTCATTAATAATATCTCCGAGTTTTTCGGTATTGCTTTTTCGCATAAATTATTCTTTATTAATTTGAAATAATTTGTATTTGATGGGAATATCTTTAAGTATTTGTTCAAGACGATTTTGATTGGTATCGGTAATAAAAATCTGTCCGAAGTTATCATCTGCCACTAATTTTACTATTTGTTTAACACGTTCTGCATCTAATTTATCGAAAATATCATCGAGTAAAAATATAGGTTTATGCTGGCTGATTTGGCTTAAAAATTCGAATTGTGCTAATTTTAATGTAATTAAGTAAGTTTTTTGCTGACCTTGGGATCCTATTCTTTTAATTGGAAATTCTGAAAGAGTAAAAACAAGATCATCTTTATGAATCCCCTTTGTAGTATATTGTAATATCCTGTCTTTTTCAATTGAACTTTTTAATAACTCTCTTAAATCATTCCTGGATAAATCCGATTCATAATCAAGGCCGACAATTTCATTTTTTAATGAAATATTTTCATAATGCTTATTAAAAATTGGTAAAAATTTATTTATAAAATCTTTTCTTTTTTCATATATCCTTGTACCTGAGGGAATAAGTTGTTCATCCCATATTTCAATTGTTTCTTCATTAAAAGTATCTGTTTTCGCAAAATTCTTCAATACTTTATTCCTGTTCAACAAAGCTTTGTTATAATTTATTACATCTTCAAGGTAAGCCTTATCGAATTGGGCTATAACATTATTTAAAAATTTTCTTCTTTCTTCACTTCCTCCAATAATTAGAATTTTATCAATAGGCGATATCATAACCGAATTGATTAAACCAATATGATCAGCCAGCCTGCTGTATTCTTTGTCATTTCTTTTAAATTGCTTTCTTTCATTCTTTTTAACGCCACAATATATATTTTCAATAACCTCATCCTTAATAAATTCTCCCTGAATTAAAAAATAATCATCATCATGATTTATATTCTCGGTATCAATTGCATTAAAATAGCTTTTACAAAATGATAAGTAATAAATGGCATCCAGTAAATTTGTTTTTCCTGTACCATTATTACCAACAAAACAATTTATCTTGGGTGAGAATTCAAATTTTTTTTCTTTATAATTTTTAAAATTTACTATGTGTAACTTTTTTAAATACATAATGAATAGATTTTCTAATATCTTGTAAAATTATAAATTCTAAGCCATGTAAAAATTAAATTTATAAATATTTATTTTAAATTATTTTATAAAAAAACTACATTTGCGTGCAATTTTATAAATAATATAATAATATGGCTAAAAAGAAAAGTACACAGGCGCCCGGACAATTGGAGGCATTTGAGAGTGCGTTAACAAGAACCGAACAATTTATTGAAGATAATCAAAAACTTTTATCAACAATTGTTTTAATAATTTTAGGAGTAGTAATTGTATATATGGGATTTAAAAAATTCTATATTAAACCCCTCGAGGAAGAAGCACAATCGCAAATGTTTGTGGCTGAGCAATATTTTGAAATTGATTCCTTTAATCTGGCTCTTTTAGGTGATGGCAGTAATTATGGTTTTTTAGATATTGTAGATGAATACGGTTTAACCAAATCGGGAAATTTAGCAAAATATTATGCTGGCATTTCTTATTTACAAACAGGTGATTATGAAGAAGCAATAAGATATTTAAAGAAATTCAATCAAAAAGACAAATTGGCTGGTGCAATTGCTAACGGGGCTTTAGGTGATGCTTACTGGGAAATTGATGAAATTGAAAAAGCCATAAAATATTATTTAAAAGCAGCAAATTATAACAAAAACGATTTTACCAGTCCAATTTATTTATTAAAAGCTGGTTATGCATATGAAAGTTTAGGTGATTATGAAAATGCACTTAAATTATACCAGGAAATTAAAGATAAATTCCCTGAATCGAACGAAGCCAGAAATATTGATAAAAATATTACCAAAGCTCAAATTCTGTTGGAGCAGTAAGAATCAATTTACAATTAATTACTTTCGATACGAATAAAATTATAAATGAGGATATTTTATTAATTTTATCATATAATTTAATCTTTCATTCCTTAATAAAATTCAAATGGTTAATAATAAAAAGAAAAATCTTTCCGAATTTAATCCTGCAAATATTCCTTCAGCGGCTGATTTGGTATTTGGGATTGTAGTATCAGACTGGAATCCGGAAATTACTGGCTCTTTACTTGACGGAGCTGTGAAAACTCTAAAAAAACATGGAGCTGATGACGAAAATATTATAATAAAACATGTGCCAGGGAGTTTTGAATTGACATTTGGTGCAAAAGCATTATATGACAGCCTATTTCCCGATGTGATTATTTGTCTGGGGTGCGTAATCCAAGGTGAAACCAGACATTTCGATTATATATGTCAAAGTGTAACACAGGGTATTACTCAATTAAATATAGATTTGAGTATACCTGTCATTTTCGGAGTATTGACTGTAAATAATTATGAACAGGCCAAGGAAAGAAGTGGAGGGAAACATGGTAATAAAGGAGACGAAGCTGTGATAACAGCAATTAAAATGGCCAGTTTAAACATTGAATTAGAAGAGAATTTTTTAGATGAAGAATATTATGAAGGCGATTTTTCTAACGATTTAGATTCAGAAAATCTGCCATTTTAATATTTCTTTTTCAATTTATAACTTTGTATTTAATTTTATGGTTCCGTAGCTCAGTTGGATAGAGCAACGGCCTTCTAAGCCGTAGGTCGTGGGTTCGAATCCCGCCGGAATCACTAATAAAGCAAAGCTCGACATGCAATGTCGGGCTTTTT
>JAFGQQ010000320.1 GCA_016935595.1 Bacteroidales bacterium | reverse complement strand
CTTGTGATGAATAATTGGTATTCATATTTAAACTAAACACGATAGAGAGAAAATCAATATCTTTCTTTATTTAATTGCCACGAATATTCGTATTTCGCGTTTATAGTTATTTCATCGCCCCAGATGGGTGCAAGCTAATTGTAATGATAAATTTATTTTGAAAAGGAGATGAAAATGTTTTTTTATTGCAAAAACTGATAATATTCATGTTTGTCGTTATATACATGAAATTTTTGATTATTTTCAAATGCTTAAATATTAATAGGTGCATATTTAAAAATTAGTTTCAAAAATCTTCCTGTATGATAAATGCCATAATTGTTGATGACGATCATAAACATGCCGAGTCGTTGAGAAAGTTAATTGCAGCAGACTTTAAACAAGTAAACATTGTTTCAATTTGTTACGATATAATAACAGGTGTTCAAAAAACCGATCAATTAAAACCCGACCTTCTTTTTTTGGATATTGAAATGGGGGTCTATACAGGTTTCGATTTGTTGGAGATGACAGAACATAACTTTGAGGTAATTTTTACTACATCGTACCAAAAATACGCTATAAGGGCAATAAAGGCATCGGCTCTCGATTACTTAGAAAAACCAATTGATCATGAAAAACTTGCCGAAGCATTAAACCGTTACGAAGAAAAAAGCAGCCAAATTAAAATAGCCAACTTACTTACAAATTTTAAAACACAAAACGAGAATCAAAAGATTGCACTTTACGACAAAGGTGGACTGAATTTTATTCGCTTAAACGATATAGTTCGCTGTCATTCCGATAATGCTTATACCGATTTTTTTATTTTGCAGGAAAACAATTCTTTTGTGATACAAGTATCAAAAGGCTTGAATTACTTCGAAGATTTCTTAATCGACAAAGGAATCTTTTTCAGGGTTCATAATCAGCATTTAATAAATGTTAACCACATTAAGCGCTTTGTAAAGGACAATGGCGGCTATTTAATTATGGACGACAATTCTTACCAAACAATACCCTTGGCAAGAGCCCGAAAAGATGATTTTGTGATCTTTTTGAGGCAAAAAGGGATAATAATTTAATTGCAACTGCAATTGATCTAGCATCGAATGACACAACTTGCTAGAATCAAATTCAAATCAACCAAAATCACATTACTTAAACAGAATCTATTCCAGATAATATAGTTTTAAACGAAAGGATTACTCGCAAAAACTATTGTGATGGGAAAAGAAACTTCAACTAATACGTTAATCAGTAACGGTAATAAAATTGGTTTATCCGATAAAAACGGGTTTACTTTCTTCGAAATTTCCAAAATCCTGCGCTGTCAATCCGACAATTCATATACTTTATTTTATATGCTTAACGAAAACGGCAATAAAAATGATTGCACAAAGGTGCTGGTATCGAAAGGGTTCGATTATTTGGAGGATTTTTTGTTATCTAAGGGAGCATTTTTCAGGGTGCATAATCAGCATATCATTAATATCAATCACATAAAAAGATATATAAAAAACGATGGTGGTTATTTAATAATGGACGACAAAGCCGAAACACGAATACCCGTTGCCCGCGCTCGCCGTTTAAGGTTTATGGAACACCTTAAAAAGCAGGGGATTATTTTTTAAGCTTACCAAAATCAAATAGAAATACACCGAAATCAAAATGGTGTTATAGTGTGTGAAAATGGAAATGTAATTTTCAAGTGTGAAAAAATGTTAAATTATTTCTTGTTAAAAACATAGGTTTATGAAATAAGTACAAATTCTACAGCTATGAAAAACTTAAAAAAATATTCCTTATTAGCATTTGCAGCTTTTGTTTTCCTTTCTTGTTCAGAACATGCAGCTGGAAAATCAAGTAGTGGGTTAGTAATGTTTTTACCTTTTACCTTATTAATAATTGTTGTATTGTTGTCGGCCATTTTCAGTAAAAAAGATTTAGCTCCTACCATTTCGGAAACTCAAATAAATAAAGTTATAAATATAACTCTCCCCGGTGGATTAATAGGCCTATTTGGCTTATCGCCAAAAAACTCACTTAACGTCAGAATTAAAAAAGAAAATGAAGATGGTTGGAAAGTAGTTCAAATAATTCCAGCAAGTAGCGGTAATGTTATGCTTTACTTTCTAAGGCTGTTGCTATTAATTTTAACCCTATTCATCTATACCACCCAAAATGGTTACTATGTTTTGATGGAGAGATCAGACGCTATTAATTAGTTTTGGTAATAGTAAAAATTTGAGTTATGATGCGAAATATGTTTTTAAGGTAGAATAAAATATCACAAATCTAAGCAAAAGCTCACCTTGGAGTTTGGAATAAATAAATTATATAAAATAAGAATGAAAACGGTATCAAATATTTCATTAAAAATTAAATCTCTTATGAGAAGTTGTATTTATTTGTCAATTGTTAATTTATTTCCAATAATTGGCTTTGCTCAGACTCCAATATTAAATTGGGTCAAAACATATCAGGGTAATAGCTATTCATACGATTCGTCATCAGTGATGGAAATCTGTGAAGCAGACAATTCTATATATATTGGAGCTACAACAGATGCACATGGCACAGCTAATGATATACTTATTATAAAAAGAAATCTTCTTACTGGAGACACATTGTGGACAAGACGTTATAATGGAACAGATAATGGTGATGATCAATTTGTAGATTTAGTTGTTGATCAAGATAATGGAGATGTATATTTTACTGGCAAAAGCATTGGTAATGGGAGTGGATATGATGTTGTTGCAGTGAAATATTCTTCATTAGGGAAAAAAGATCTAGGTTTTAGAACTAGTATAAATTTAAATAAAAACATTGACGATATACCTGTTAAAATCGGTATCGACAATTTAAAGAATGTTTTTATTACTGGAACTACAATAAATAGTGTTGGAGATGAGGATATTTATCTGGGACAAATATTGAGTAACCCACCATATTGGTTTAATTTTCCTTATTTTAGTTATTCTTTTTCACATTCAAGTTTTCTTGGCTATAAGGAATTAGTTAATTGTTCAAAAATTAGCAAAAATGGAAATATTGTTTTAGGGGTTGACATAGCTGGACCTTATACAAGTTCCTATATAAAGGTTTATGGAAGTTATGAAATAGGTTATATTGGAGGTTTTCATGAATTATTTCATATAAATGGGCCTCGCCCGGGTGATCTAAGTTCCATTAAAGCAATGGATATTGATGATAGTAATAATATTTATGCCGCATTTGTAGTTGACACAATCAAAGGATCATCCTCATCGTATGTTATTTCTTTACTAAAGATTAATAATAAAGGCAAAATTGAATGGGAAAAAACTTTAACTAATGGATTCCCAAATTCTAACAATATAAGTGTAACTAAAGTTAAGACAGATCCCAGTGGATCAAATACTTATTTATTAGGTTATTCGTTAAATGAAAGTGGTAATTATGATTTGCTTATTAATAAATTTAATAGTGCTGGCATTTTACAATGGAAAATTGAAAGAATTGGAAACAATTATCGAGATAATGTCCCTCTAGATATTTCATTTGACTCAAATCAATTTCCAATAATTATTGGAAAATCTGAGAATATATATGGAAAATCTGGTATAAGTGTTATTGGGTTACACAAAAATACTGGAGATGAAATGTTTAGCTTAAATTATGATTTAGAAAACAAAGATATTATACCATATAATCTAATAGTTGATAAGAATAATAATTTAATAATAAATGGTGTTAAAAAAGACATTAATGGTAGTAGTATAATTAATTTAAAATATTGTGCAGTTATAGGTGATGCAGGAGAAATAAATGGAAAATTAAAAATTTGCAAAGGTGAAAAGAATGTAACTTATAGTATTGCTCCAATTACAAATGCTATTTATTATGAATGGAAGCTGCCTTCTGGTATAATTGGATATAGTAACACAAATACAATTGAAGTAAATGTCAGTGATAATGCAGTTAGTGGACAAGTATTTGTTAAAGGAATGAGTGATTGTAATGAGGGGAAAGAAAGTAGTTTGAACATAGAAGTAAACGAACCGACTCTTCCAACTATAGTAACATCTGAAGTTAATACGGTAACGTTTTATGATGCTATTTGTAATGGAATATTATTAGATGAAGGATGCCCAAAGATTCTGAATCAAGGTTTTTGTTGGAGTATTTCAGAAAATCCTACAATTGATGATACCAAAATTCTATTAGATCCTCATTTAGGAATTTTTAGTGGTAAGATAGAAGGCTTGATTCCTGGCAATACATACTATATTAGGTCGTATGCAACAAATTATGGAGGTACAAGCTATGGAGAACAAATTAGTTTTACAGCATTAGGTGCAGAAGAATGGAATAATATATCTGATATTGAAGGGAATATGTACTCAACAGTAACTATTGGGTCTCAAGTTTGGTTGGCTGAGAACTTAAGAACAACCAAATTTAATGATGGTACTGAAATATCTTTAATTACTAATAATAATTCATGGAAAAATGCTTCATCAGCTGCTTATTGTTGGTATAGTAATGATATTGCTAATAAAAAACCCCATGGCGCATTGTATAATTATTTTACAGTTGAAACAGGTTTATTGTGTCCACAAGGTTGGAGAGTACCAACGTATAATGATTGGAGTCAATTATATGATTTTTTAATTTTAAATGGTTTTAATTACGATGGGAGTAATTCAGGGAACAAAATATCAAAGGCATTAGCATATATAAGTAGTTGGGACTATTCATCAACTATCGGTAGTCCTGGTAATTATGATTATCCTCAAAAAAGAAATGCTTCTGGCTTTTCAGCAATTGCATCAGGAGCTCGAAGGGGTGATAATGGGCTAACTGATTATATTGGATTATCTGCTAGTTGGTGGAGTAATTCAGAAATGCAATCAAATTACTTTTGGGGTTTTGGCATTAATAATTATTCTGCAGAATTTAATAAAGGAGGTTATTCAAAAATTTTAGGAAAGTCAGTTCGTTGTGTACGTAATGAACCAGTTAAATCGATACCATCTAGTGCGGGGAAAATATCAGGTAAAAGCGATGTGTTTATAGGTGAGACTAATGTTGAATATACTATTCCAAAAATTGCTGGAGCATCAAGTTATCTTTGGATATTACCCTCGGGTTCAGTTGGTTCGAGTTCATCAAATATGATAAGTGTTTCATTTTTAAATAGTGCTGTTGATGGCTATATAATTGTGAAGGGTGTTAACTATTTAGGTGAAGGTATTGAAAGTTCATTGTTCATTACTGTTAAAAGTTTAGTAGTTGCTGATGCAGGTGCAATTTCAGGTAAGATAAATGTTTGCCAGGGGGAAAGTAATCTTACCTATCAAGTTTCGGAGATTGAAAATGCTTCAAGTTATTTATGGACACTTCCCAGTGGGGCAACAGGTAATAGCTCAACAAATTCAATAGCTGTTTCATTCGGTTCTGATGCTGTTTCTGGAGAAATAACTGTTAAGGGTATTAATACTTTTGTCGAAGGGAAAAGCTCAAGTCTTTCGATCTCTATTTTACCGCAACCAAATATTTTTGCGGGTAATGATACAATTATATGTGAAGGATCAAGTATAATACTTTGTGCAAAAGGAGGGAATACATATAACTGGGATAATGATGTTAAGCAAAACGTTGAATTCACTCCTTCAACTACAAAAACATATACAGTAATTGGCTCAAATGGCTTGTGTCAGAATTCTGATGAGATTACTGTAACTGTCAATATACTTCCGTCTTCTCCATTAATATATCTGACTGATGGTGTTTTATTTTCAACAGTTTCAGGAAAGAATATTTGGTATTGCAATAATAATATTTTAACAGAAATATATTCAAATTCATACACACCTACTCAAAGCGGAGATTATTATGCAGTTATTAGTGATGGTGTTTGTGAATCCTTACCCTCAAATATTATCAGTTATTATAGAACAGATGTTGAATTAATAAATGATGAATCAAATAATATTTCGATTTATCCAAATCCTACTTCAGGTATTTTTCACATTGATTTTAACTCTGTTTCCGGAAGTAAAGATTTAATCATTTACGATATAACTGGAAAATTTATTAGACATATACAAACACCTTATAATCAATTATTAGTTGATTTAAACAGTGTAAGTAAGGGCTTATATTTTATTCGAGTCGATACTGAACAATGTGTATTTTATAAAAAAATAGAGTTTAAATAAACATGCAAATGGAGTCCAGCAACCATTTCAAAAACGGGGCAATACCGAAAAGCCAAAAGAGTAGGGTATACTTTAATTTATTGAAAATGAAAAAGCTAAATGGTTACATTGTATTAGTAGTAGTATTGTTGTTAACAATTAATGTGTTTTCTCAAAATTGTAAGAACCTTACAGTAAATATGAAAGATGACTTTACTGGAGATGTTGTTAAGGAAATAAAAACACCTATTATTATTAAAGGTAACTACCAGAACACAACAATTAAGGTTAATCAGAATGGGGACATTTTTATACTCACATTTATTTATAGTAATTCATCGATGAGAATTGCAAATTCATCAGTTTTATCAAGCAAAAAAGGTGATAAGATTTATTTTATGTTAGAAGACAGCAGCGTAATTAAGATGGATTTAAATGTTGATTATGTTGCTTCTCGTTTTGAAAGCGCCGGGACTGCTGAAAGGATGATTTTAGGTTCATATGCTGGCCTTTCAAAATCAAATAAAGTAATTTTTGAACCTACTTATTCAATCTCTATTGAACAGTTAGAACAATTAAAAGAGAAAAGAATTTTGAAAACAAGAGTCATTGCTCATGGAATGAAATCTGACACAGGTGAAATTGCTGAAAATATTGAAATTGATATACAAGAGAGAGAAGCTAACCAATTTAAGAATGATGTAGGTTGTCTTTTTATTAATGAATAATTTAAAACAAAAACGGGGCGTAACCGAAAAGCCTTATGAGTAGGAAAAAACTAATAATCAATTAATTATGGAATACAAAGTTAAACCTTTCATG
>JAFGQQ010000319.1 GCA_016935595.1 Bacteroidales bacterium | reverse complement strand
GCATTTCTGTTTTTTGCCTATCCTTCAAAAATGTCCGGAGATAAAGTCTGGATTTCGGGATTATTAAAAGGAGAAGGAATAGTGGATGGATTTTCGGGTGCAACAGTACTAGCCCAGGCAGCCGAGGGAAAAACCGAATTTATGAATGGAATAGGGCAGAAGATTACTGATTTGGACATGTTTTTTGGCACTATACCAGGTTCAATTGGAGAGACTTCAACTTTGGCAATTATAATAGGTGCATTTATATTAATCTATACAGGTGTTGGAAGCTGGAAAATCATGTTTTCAAGTGTTATTGGTGGATTTGGTATGGCCTGGTTATTAAATCAACTGGCTCCTTTATTTCCCGGAAATCCCTATTTGGCTTTACCTGCATACCAGCATTTATTATTAGGCGGATTTGCTTTTGGAATGGTATTTATGGCCACCGATCCGGTTTCATCTGCCCAGACCGAAAGAGGAAAATGGATTTATGGTTTTCTGGTCGGATTATTAGCTATAATGATCAGGGTGTTAAATCCGGCATATCCCGAAGGAGTGATGTTAGCCATATTATTAATGAATACATTTGCGCCTTTGATCGACCATTATGTGGTTGATGCAAATATTAAAAAAAGACTAAAACGAGCAAGAACAATTTGAAATTGAAGATTTAAGAATTATGATTGAAGCATTAAAAAGAATAGATATAAGTATAATAGAAAATAGAAAATAGAAAATAGAAAATATTAAATTCATAATAGTATGAAACAATTTAGTAACAGGTACATTTTTATTTTTTCTTCGGTAATGGTAATTATTGTTGCCACCATACTTTCCTTGGCGGCAATGGCATTGAAACCCCTACAAGATAAAAATGAAGAGATTGCGAAAAAAACCGATATTCTAAAATCTATTTACCAGGTTGGGGATTTGTCAGAAGTTAAAAATAAAGACCAGTATATAAAAGGCCAATATAAGAAATATATTGTTGAAAGCTATGTAATAGATATTAATGGAAATAAAAAAGAAGGAATTGATGCTTTTAAAGTCGATTTGAAAAAAGAACTGGCAAAAGAAGGAAATAAAAGGAATTTGCCGGTTTTTATATCACAACTCGATAACGGAGAAGAAAAATTGATAATTCCATTAAGGGGGAAAGGTTTATGGGGACCGATTTGGGGTTATATTTCATTGAATGAAGATAATAATACCATATTTGGCGCAGTGTTCGATCATAAAACCGAAACTCCCGGATTGGGAGCAGAGATCAATACAAGCTGGTTTCAGAAACCTTTTAAGGATAAAAAACTTTTTAATGAAAACGGTGAATTTGTCTCTATAAAAGTTTATAAAGGAGGCAAAGGCGCTGCAGCAAATGCAGGAGATTTAATTCATGGTGTTGATGCCATTTCAGGAGGGACTATTACAAGTAAAGGACTGGAGGCAATGCTCCGTGATAATCTAAAAACTTATGTAACTTTTTTAAAAAATAATCAATAAATTATGACTGACAAGGAACCCTTATTCTCGACAAAGAATTTAAAATTATTAAGAGAACCATTAAATGATAGTAATCCGATAACTGTTCAGGTTTTAGGTATTTGTTCGGCACTGGCTGTAACAGTTAAGTTAAAACCCTCGTTTGTAATGGCTTTATCGGTAATTGCTGTTTTAGCTTTTTCGAATGTAATTATTGCATTCTTACGAAAATCAATCCCGCCCCGGATCAGGATCATTGTACAATTAACGGTAATTGCATCTTTAGTAATATTAGTCGACCAAATTCTGAAAGCATTTGCATATGATGTAAGTAAGCAGCTTTCGGTTTTTGTGGGTTTAATAATAACTAATTGTATAATTATGGGACGGCTGGAAGCTTTTGCCCTTGCTAATAAACCATGGCCTGCATTTTTAGATGGCGTAGGTAATGCAGCAGGATACGGTGCAATTTTAATTATTGTTGCTTTTTTCAGGGAATTATTAGGATCAGGCACACTATGGGGCTATCAGGTTATTCCAGGCCCTGTTTATAATTCAGGATATGAAAATAACGGATTAATGATTCTGCCACCAATGGCTTTAGTTGTAGTTGGAATTATTATATGGATTCAACGAAGTAAAAACAGGAAATTAATTGAACAAAACTAACAGCAATGGAAAATTTAATTAACATTTTTGTAAAATCGATATTTATTGATAATATGATTTTTGCCTATTTTTTAGGCATGTGTTCATATTTAGCGGTATCTAAAACGGTTAAAACATCAACAGGACTGGGCATAGCTGTTATATTTGTTTTAGGTATTACTGTTCCAATCAATTATTTAATCGAAAATTATATTTTAAAGGAAGGGGCATTGGTTTGGTTAAGTAAAGATTTTATTGATATCGACTTAAGTTTTCTTACATTTATTATGTTTATTGCTGTTATTGCCTCAATGGTTCAATTAGTTGAGATGGTAATCGAAAAATTCTCACCAGCGCTTTATAACTCACTGGGAATATTCTTGCCCTTAATTGCCGTGAATTGTGCTATATTAGGAGGCGCACTGTTTATGCAGGAACGTGAATATAATAATATTGGCGAAGCTACAATTTTTGGATTAGGATCGGGGGTTGGCTGGTTCCTGGCAATTGTTGGCATTGCTGCCATCCGCGAAAAAATAAGATATTCAAATGTTCCTGATCCATTAAAAGGCTTGGGGATTACTTTTATTATTACCGGATTAATGGGTATTGCCTTTATGAGTTTCATGGGCATTAAGTTGTGATAAATTCAAATGAACAAAGTAAATGCTTAGAATTATGAAAAGAATAAGCTTATTAATATTATATAAAAAGTAATCAGTAAACAGTAATCGGTAATCAGTCAATACGACCCACTGTTTACTGATTACCGATTACTTTTTACTGGTTACCGTTTACTAAAAACACTTATATTTTGACATTTAATTATTTAATAATAATATATTTTCAAATAAAATAAAGATATGATCATCTTAGCGTCGCAAGTAACAGTTATCCTGGTTAGTATAGTAGTTTTTCTTTTTGTTATCCTGTTGTTGGTATCGGTATTATTATATGCCCGTAAAAAATTAACACCACAGGGCGAAGTGAAATTAACTGTAAATGATAAAGAATTTAAGGTATTCCCTGGTTCAACGATACTGACAACTTTATCGAACCAGGATATATTTCTTCCTTCTGCATGCGGTGGAGGAGGAACCTGTGGAATGTGCAAATGCCAGGTATTGGAAGGTGGTGGAAGTATTTTACCCACTGAAACCGGATTCTTTACGCGAAAAGAACAAATGAATTACTGGCGTTTAGGCTGCCAGGTCAAAATCAGGAGCGATATGAAAATTAAAGTCCCTGAAGATGTTATGGGAATTAAGAAATGGGAGTGTGAAGTTGTTTCAAATCATAATGTGGCAACATTTATTAAGGAATTTAAAGTTAAATTACCTGAAGGTGAAACATTAAATTTCCTGTCAGGCGGATATATACAGATTGATGTTCCTAAATGTGAAGTGGATTTTGGAAAAGATATTTTTATTGAAGAAGAATACAGGGATGAATGGGACAAATACAATATGTGGAATTTAAAAATGAAAAATCCGGAAGAAACATTCAGGGCTTATTCAATGGCCAATCATCCTGCTGAAGGGAATATTATTATGTTAAATATACGAATTGCCACACCACCATGGGATAGGGTTAAATGCAATTTTATGAAGGTTAATCCGGGAATTTGTTCATCATACATATTTTCAAGAAAACCTGGTGATAAGGTAACTGTTTCAGGACCATACGGAGAATTCCATATTAAAAATACCGATTGTGAAATGGTTTATATTGGCGGCGGCGCTGGTATGGCTCCTCTAAGGTCGCATATTTTCCATCTGTTTCATACAGAAGGCACAAAAAGGAAAGTGTCTTACTGGTATGGGGCACGTTCGAAAAGGGAAATATTTTATGAGGATGAATTCAAAGAAATAGAGAAAAAACATCCGAATTTTAAATTCCATATCGCTCTTTCTGAACCATTGGAAGAAGATAAATGGGATGGATTGACAGGATTTATTCACCAGGTTTTATACGACGAATACCTTTGCAAGCATGAAGAACCCGAGGAAATAGAATATTATTTATGTGGTCCTCCAATGATGAATGATGCAGTGTTAAAAATGCTTTACGATTTGGGTGTTCCTGACGAAATGATTGCTTTTGACGATTTTGGCGGTTAATATGCGGTTTTATTATATTTTTATAATATTATTTTTATTTAGCTGTTCGGGAAATAACAGTAAAAGTTATATAACTATTCAGGGAAATATACAGGGCACCTCGTATAAGATTATTTATCAATCTCAAAAAAAAGTTGATTATACTAATGAAATAGAGCAGATATTAGCTGGTTTCGATTCAACTTTTTCATTGTATTTACCTAATTCTATTATTTCAAAAATAAATAGAGATGATTCGGTATTTATCAATAATTATTTTATTACAGCTTTTAATAAAGCCAGAGAAATTAATGAAAAAACCAATGGCGCTTTTGATATCACTGTTGGCCCATTAGTTAATGCATGGGGTTTTGGTCCGGAAGGAAATAAAAAAATAGATGATAAATTAATTGATAGTTTGTTGCTTTTAGTGGGAATGGATAAAGTAAAAATCGTAAATAATCAATTAATAAAAGAAACTCCTGGCATAAAGCTTGATTTTAATGCCATTGCCCAGGGATTTTCAGTAGATCTGGTATGTGATTTTTTAGACAGTATGAATATTAAAAATTATTTGGTTGAGATTGGAGGGGAAGTTAAAACAAAAGGGGTGAATAAAAACGGTGTTATCTGGAGAATAGGAATTGACAAACCCATAGAAAATGTCTTAGTAGGCAGGGAATTACAAACTATTGTAAAATTAAAGGATAAGGCTTTGGCTACTTCCGGAAATTACAGGAAGTTCTATGTAGAGAATGGAATAAAATATAGTCACACTATTAATCCGAAAACCGGTTATCCCGAGCGCAGCAGTTTATTAAGTGCAACAGTATTAGCAAATGAATGTATAACTGCCGATGCTTACGCTACCGCTTTTATGGTGATGGGATTGGAAAAAAGCTTTGAATTTGCTAAAAATAATCCTGAATTAGAGGCTTATTTTATTTATGCAGATGAAGAAAGTAATTTTCAGGTAAAGTATACAAAAGAATTTAAGAAAATAAAATTTGAATAATTTTAATATTTTATGTGCTTTCTAATGGATGGATTTTAATTGGCAATCCTAATAAAGATTGTATATCATCTATCATATCAGCCATATCTTCATCGTTTTCATCATAATACCAGTTAATACCAATTTCCTGTCCTTCTTTTGGTAAGAATTTAAATAATTTTAAAATATTCATTAACCATTTTGAAGATGCTGAATTGAAATATATGAGCTTGATATTGACTGTAGTTTTTAATTGTGGAGATTTAAAATAGTTTTCTATGGCTTCAACAATAGGTTTATAGAATATGCCAGCATCTTCGGGTATTGAATTGCCTTCAAGCTCGAAAAGACCCTGGTCGGGGTCGAGTAAAACCGAAGGCATTTTAGGTGTTTTTGGAATTTCATACTTTTCCATAAACAATGTTATATATATATTTTTTTAGGTCTAAATTATCAATAATATAAAAATACTAATTTAGTAAACTTATAATAAATATTTTATATATTATTTACTTTTTACTCTAATTTATATATAAAAGTTTAAAAAAACACGAAATTATTTTGATTTTTATTTAACATATTATCTTTCTATACTCACGCTAACACATTTCAATTTGCCTCCGATAGGAGGATTCATTTTGGATACTTTTACCGATACTTTTTCAATATTTTTAAAATTTGAAAGAAGGGAATCTAATATTCGTTTAGCAATATTTTCGAGCAAATGGGATTTAACTTGCATTTGCTCTTTTACTAATTTATATATGGTTTGATAATTCAAAGCATCTTTAATATCATCTGTTTTTGAAGGGTTATCCATATTGGTTTCAATGGTAAGATTGACGATAAATATATTGCCAACAACTCTTTCTTCTTTAAAACAACCGTGATAGGCATAAAATTCCATATCTTCCAGGATAATTTTTCCCATTTTTATATTTTAGATTATAATTCCAACGAAAGTAGAATAAAAATTGGAAAATTTGGTAAATATTTTATAATTTAATCTGAATTTGAAAATTCGGCAAAAAGCTTAATTTTACAGGAAATTCATATTGGATTGTATTATGGATAAAAATAAAACTGATAAGTCGTCAATAAAAAAAGGATTGAATTTTTTAGAACAAATTATTGAGGAAGATATTAAAACCGGAAAATATCAAAAACGTGTACATACACGTTTTCCCCCCGAGCCTAATGGTTACCTGCACATTGGTCATGCAAAATCGATATGTTTGAATTTTGGTTTGGCCAGTAAATATAACGGGTTGTGTAATTTACGTTTCGACGATACCAATCCAACAAAAGAGGAAACCGAATATGTGGATTCCATTATGGATGATATAAAATGGTTAGGTTTCCAATGGCATAATGAAGCATTATATGCATCAGATTATTTCG
>JAFGQQ010000318.1 GCA_016935595.1 Bacteroidales bacterium | reverse complement strand
ATTTTTAGTAAAACAAACTTACAACATTGGGCGAAACCTTCGGGGAGTAGCCCTCTTAAAAATTATTTTTTTGTCGGTCAGTAATGAAAATGAAATTAAAAAAATAACAATTTGTATGCTTCTTACGTTTAACTGATTATTGAATAAGATTTAAAAATGAGATAGTTGATAACTTACCGTAGATTGGTATGTTTTAAGAACATTTTTATCATAATTTTAAAATTATTAATTTTGCGCACAATTTTTATAAAAACATTTAATAGAAAAAGGTAATATAATTTTGTACATCAATGAATAAGCTTAATTTGTATTATTTTATTATTATAATTGTATTGACAACCGTTTTTAATTCCTGTAAAAAGGATGAAGGTATTGGCGGAACTTCTGAAATAGTTGGTAAATTAGTAAAAATTGATTATCCGGATAATAATTTAACTATGATAGATACTATTGTTGCGGCAGGTGAGGATGTTTATATTATTTACGGTGAAAATGAGTTTTACAATGATGATATTGAAACACATTTTGATGGTACTTTTCAATTTAAATATTTGAATAAAGGGAAATATACTGTTTTTGCTTATTCTAAAGATACCCTGGGATCGGATATTGATATTGCAATTAAAAAAGAAGTTGAAATAGATAAAAATAACCAGACAATTGATGTAGGGACTATTTATATTTATGATGGTTTAGTTGGTAGATCAATTATAAAAGGTAAGATTTTAAGTCTCGATTATTTAACTGATTATACACATGTAATAGATACTTCAACTGCAATAGGCGAAGATGTTTATATTTCATATGAAAATGATGAATATTATATTGATGACGTGGAAACAAATTATGACGGCACTTTTTTATTCAACGATTTAGGCAAAGGAGACTACACAATATACGTCTATTCAAACGATCCTGAAGGAACCGGTAAAGAAGTTGCTATTACTCAAAATATTAGTGTTACCCAAGCAAATCAGGTAATCGATGCAGGAAATATATATATTTATAAAGGACTTGTAGGTTCATCTTCAATAACTGGAAAAGTATTGGCAGTTGATTATTACGATGCCGAGGGTTTGCCAAAACCAGTTCCTCGTGATAGTTATTATGAAGCAGAGGAAGATGTATATATTATCTATGAAAATAATACAACATATTTCGAGCGTACAAGAACAAATTACGATGGCACATATTATTTTGGTGAGCTTATACCCGGAACTTATACAATTTATGCGTATTCAAAAGATACTGACGAGCCTAGTGGAATTACTATAGCTAGTATTTCGGTACAAATATCCCGCGCAAATCAGGAAGTTTCGGCTGAAACTATTATTATTTTAAAATAAATTGTTTTGTATATAATTAATGATATATTGAAACTATTCGCTCCAATTTTTTTAAATGAAATGGATAAAGTTAACTTGTTGAATCGTACAGATACAAAATATGTACTGAAATTAAGCTTATTGCCAAAAATAATTAAGGAATTAGTAAATGATTATTATATATTAGAAGTAGATAATAAACGCTTATTTTCATACGAAACTTTATATTTCGATACGGAAGATTTAAAAATGTTTAGAGCTCATCATAACGGTAAACTTAATCGTTATAAAATTAGAAAAAGGGAATATGTTGATTCAAAATTAAATTATTTGGAAATAAAATTTAAAAACAACAAAGGCAGAACTATTAAAGAAAGGATAAAGGGAGAAGAACTTACAAGCGAATTATCTGATCGGGCCAATCAATTTATACTTGAAAACAGTCCTTTTACTGCTGATAGTTTAAAAGGACAAGTATATACCTATTTTAAACGTTTTACTTTAATAAATAAAAAATTTAACGAACGTATAACCATTGATATTGACCTTGTATTTAAGAATACTCACAAAGAAGCAAGTTTTCCTAATATTTCAATAATTGAAATTAAGCAGGACCGTATGACAAAAGAATCTTTTTTATCTGATAAGTTAAGGGAGAATAAAATACACCCTTCTTCTTTTAGTAAATATTGTTTTGGAACAATATTAACAAATGATCGTGTAAAAAAGAATAACTTTAAATCTAAATTATTACAAATTAAAAAAATAGAAAATGTTGGATAATATTTTAAATTTTGCCTCAATTCAGGTGTTTGGTATAGATCTAATTGATGTTCCTGATTTTTTTGAGCTGATAGTCCGATTTGCTTTCAACATACTAGTTACAGTTATTATAGTAAGATATCTTTATTACCCTATAGCTAAAAGAAAAGATTATTTGTTTACTTATATTTTAATAAGCACGGTTGTATTTTTATTATGTTTTCTTTTAGACAATGTTAAACTGCAGTTGGGTTTTGCATTAGGGTTATTTGCAATTTTCGGAATTATTAGGTATCGTACAAATCCTATTCCTATTAAAGAAATGACCTATTTATTTATTATTATAGGAATTAGTGTTATTAATGCTTTAGCAAATAAAAAAGTAAGTTATACTGAATTATTTTTTACTAATGCTGTTGTAATCTTTGTAACTTACGGGCTGGAGAAAATTTGGTTATT
>JAFGQQ010000317.1 GCA_016935595.1 Bacteroidales bacterium | reverse complement strand
ACTATTTCCCTGTCCATGTCCTGTTCCCCTCTAATACTCAATTGATTTCTGCTAATGACTGGAGTAGCAGATAACATTACCGGGAAAGAATCTCCAGCGCCAGATATTACATCAATAGAAGAAGGTTGTTTTAAAGAAAACTTTTCGCTGTTTTCACTAATAGCCAATGCAGAAGCATTTGAAGTTTGAAACTTTAGATTATCCGATGCAAGTATTCTATCGCCTGTTGATAAATTTTTATCCTGATTCACATTGATTATACTTCCATCAACTTTTATAACATAATATAAACTAGTTTCTTGTGCCTGACAAAAAACCGAAATAAGTAAAAAAACAATTAAATTTCTCATAATAGTATATTTTAATTTTTATTTAGTATAAAATACAAATTCACCACCTTTATTTCCGGGTATTTTAAGCGGTTTGCCCACCGGAGTTTGATCTGATACGGTTTTTACTTTAAATTTCACATAACCAATAATATCAGAAGTTGATATCCTGTCGCGTTTATTTTGTTCGAGACTTTCAATTAAAAAGCCTGCAAACGGACTATGCTCTCCTATAGCGCCATCAGCAACATATTCCAGATTACCTGATGAGAATGCCCATCTTGATTGAAGTTTATCATTACCTGGCTCATAACTTAATTTATTGTCAGGAATAAATAAAGATCCTGAAAAACATGCATCAGCAATTAAAAATGTATGTAAAGTTTCTAATTTCTTTAAGTATTCAAGCAAAACAACATTCGGAATATAATCAGCTTCGTTTCCTTCATGAGCATCAACCGGTATCCATGCTCCGTCATCAAATTCAGGATCATAATCTCCATGTCCAGCATAGTAAATAATTAAATTATCATTTGCCGTTATCTGATTTTTTATTTTTATCAACTCATTTCTTATATTTTCGTGGGTAGCATCTTGGTCATAAAGTTCAAATAAATACTGTTCATCAAACTGATATTTTGAAAGAAGCACATCTTTAAATCTTGTAGCATCCTTTACGGCATTATGAAGCGATGGCCAGTTTTCATATTTATCAATTGCTAAAATAAAGAAGAAATTCCTGGCTTTTGGAATTGGTGAAAATTCAATGTCTTCAGTATCAGAAATGACAATTGTAGCATCACCCACAGGTGCTTCGCTTGATAATTTTACTTTAAATTCAACCAAATCTGCATTGTAACCATCCAATTCTCTTACATAAAGCCGTAATTTATTTTCAGTGCCTTCAATTCTTTCAATACCTTTTATTTGTGCATCGTTTAATTGATATTTTACCGGAATTTTAACATTGGTTTTTTCTCCAGGATTTAAGCTGTCTATCGGATAAACACTTTCGTGAATTAGTCCTGGAATTATAACTGGTTGTATTAAAACAACATGTAAATCTTTACCTGTTTTATTACCTAAATTTTCAACTTCAAAATTTAAAAATCCTTCATCACCATTTATCAAATTTGTGGCATTTGGATAATCAAAACTTAGATTATTAATAAACAGAAGGGGTTGTCCGGCATTAACAACAGAATCTGGAGCAATTTTTTGAGTTTGGGGAATATTAAGTCCTAAAAGTGATTCCAGGTTATTTAAAAGTACATTTATCGTATTTAAATTTTCATACGCATCTAATTCGTCCGGATTAAGTTTAATTGCCTTCTCAAAATAAGGTTTTGCTTCTTCAAAATAAGATTTTGCTAATTGTTCAAATTGTCTCCCCTGGTTATCATAAGTATATTGTTCAACAGTCATGTCGCTAATGGCAGCATTATATTTCAAACCCTCATAATAATAAAAAGTACCCACATTATATATTGCTTCATAATAATTAGGATCGTATTCAAGCGCTTTTTTACATATTTCGGCAGAAGTAGCATAATCGCCCTTTTCGAAAAAGATTAATGCCAGGTTATAATATAACTTCGGATTGTTTGGATTTAGTTGAATTAGTTGTTCAATCTTTTGTTGTGCCCTGTTAAAATCTTTTTGTCTTATATATATATCAGCTTCCTGAATTTGAAATTCCATCAAGTCAGGCATATCATTTTGTGCCCTGATTATGGCTTCAAGTGCCTTTTCATAATTCTTTAAATCTTCAATATATATATGTATTAAAAATTGATGATATGTCTGGTTTTTCCTGTCTAATTGAATCAGATTATTTATTTTTTGAATAGTTCTGTCATAATCTTTCTGTTTATAGTAAATTTTGGTTTCTTCAAAAAGTATTCCCAGATGATCGGGAAAACTTTCCTTAGCTTCCTTTGCATATTCAAATGCCTTGTTATAATTCTCTTCAACATCTCTGGATGAAGCAATGGCAATCTCGTAAAAATCGGGTTTTATATAACCCAAAAATTTTAAATTATCCAATGCTTCATCAACCTCTTGTGGCATTTTAACTTTTAAAGCGCAATCAATAATATAAACAAATGCTGTAGTATCGGTCGGTATAATTTTTGATGCTTTTTGAAAAAGCTCCAAGGCACTTTTATAACTATTAATTTTATATTTTTCCTTCCCCTGATTAATATAGTTTAACCATTGTTCATTTAATCGCTGTGCATTGACTAATTGAATTATTAATACCTGAATAATAATTATTGAAAGTATTTTTTTTCTCATCGAAAATTAATTTTATGTGCTTAATTAATCCGATTTTATATTAATCCATACAATACACATATTTATATTAATATGTATAAAAAATAATAAATGTAAACATATAAATTGTTAATTCTTATACACTTTATTAAATAAATAAAATAATAATTTTTTAGTTATATAACTGAAAGATGTATAATTCAAATTTAAATAAAATTTATTAGTTTGATAAACAAATTTGTATATTGAAAAAACAGGATAAGTATAATTTAACTATTAAACAACTAAATAAATATAAAGGGGAAGCTTATAATTTAATCCCAATAATAAGAATATCATCAATCTGTTCTAATTCCCCTTTCCATGTTTGGTAAGTAATATTGATTTTTTCGTATTGGTCTTGCATAGGAAGCTGATGAATTTCAAGAAGCAAATTCTTGAAATTCTTTGTTTTGAATTTTCCACCTTCAGGTCCGCCAAACTGGTCATAAAAGCCATCTGAAAAAATATAAATTCTATCTCCAGAATAAACATCGATTTCATGATTAGTAAAATATTCTTCTTCTTTAAGAAAAATCCCAATAGGCATCCTGTCTGGTTTATATTCTATTAATTCTTTATCCCTTATTAAATATAATGGATTGTAAGCACCGGAATATTGCAATTTCATATTCTTTTTGTCAAAAACAATCAATGAAATATCCATTCCATCTTTGGCTTCATTTATTTTGCCTTTTTGATGCAAAGATTTTATTACCAGTTCTTTTAATCTGTCAAGAATAATTCCTGCATTAATATCCTTAATTGAATTTACTATTTCATTCATAAACGATATCCCAAGCATGCTCATGAATGCGCCAGGCACTCCATGACCTGTACAATCGGCGGCAACAATAATTATTTTATTACTAATTTCGTTTATCCAGTAAAAATCTCCGCTAACAATATCGCGAGGTTTAAAATAAATAAAATAGTCATCAAGCAGTCTGTCAACCAGTTCGGTTGGTGACAAAATTGCATTTTGTATTTTTTGTGCATACCAAATGCTATCTGTAATTTCTTGTTTTTGTTTTTGTATCTGATCCCTCTGGTTTTCGATCTTGTCTTTTTGTTCTGCAAGTAATATATTATCACGTTTTTTAATTCTGTAATTTCTATAAATAAGGAATGCTAAAGCAATGGTTAATAACATTCCAATACCTAAAAATGCAATAAACAATCGTTGATGCCTCAATTCGGCCTGATGCTCAATTTCCCTTTGCTGCCTTTTAAATTCTTCTTCTTTTTGTACCTGGTCAAATTCATATTGCATTTGTATTTTTGTTATTTTTTTTACGTTTTCTTCATTTTTTAATAAATCATTTAATTTAGTATAATAAACATGATATTGGTATGCTTTTTTATAATCGCCTAAATTATAGTATGTTTCACTAAATGCTAATGCTGCAACCGATTCAATTTTTAAGCTTCCAATTTCCTTGCCTAATTTTATTGCTTCATTCAAATAATTAATTGCTTTTCGATATTCTTGTTTGCTATTATAAAAGCTGCCAATACTAAAACATGTTGAAGCTATGCCATGCTGTGAGCCAATATTTCTGTAAATTTCCAATGCTTTTAGATAATTTTGTAATGCTTGTTGAAAATTACCAATCTCATGATAAACCGAAGCAATATTATTATAACAAATGGCAATATTCGCATCATCATTAAATTCATTAAAAATGCTTAAACTTTTATTGTAATTCATTAAAGCTTTTGAATATTCTGCGAGATCCATATAAACTGCCCCAATATTCATGAGTGATTTGGCCATTCCTTTTCTGTCATTAATAAGACTATCAATATGAACGCTTTGATTATAATACTTCAGTGCATCTTCAAACTCAAATTGTTCGGTATGGATATTGCCAATATTATGGTAAGCATCAGCAACTCCAACACTATCGTTTAATTCCTGTGAAATTTCTAAACCAATAAGGTAATTTTCGAGAGCTGCAACATAATTACTTTGTTGTAAATAAATGTTTCCAATACATTTATAAATATTTCCAATTTCAGGTTTCTGGTTAAGTATTTGATAGTTATATAGACTTTGATTAAAATAATGAATTGCAGAAGCATAATTGCCAACTTTGAAATCGGCCTGACCAATATAATATGCCGATAACGCTAACCCGGTAATATATTCTAAACTATCGGAAATATTAAAAGCAACAACGGCAAATTCCTTAGATTTAACCGGTTGCGTATCTATCTCAACTATAGCTAATTCTATTAATTTGTTTACTTTATTTGTATCATCTTTAAGCTCTAAAATACTTTTACTATCAATGTTCTCCTGAGCAATAACTAAATTTACATTTATAATTAATAAAAAAATAATTGAAAAAATCCTATAAATATTTTTAATAAAAATCATTTTCAATTT
>JAFGQQ010000316.1 GCA_016935595.1 Bacteroidales bacterium | reverse complement strand
TAATTTGGAGCAAATTAAAGAAATATATAAAACAATTGAATCGGAAAACATAAAAGGTCCATCGGGGAATCCTATACGGCTCGAATTGTTTGCTCATGGGGCTCTTTGTATGGCAATCTCAGGAAAATGTTATTTAAGTCTGCATGAATATAACATGTCGGCAAACAAGGGTGAATGTATGCAAATTTGCCGGAGGGGATACTCAATAACCGATAATGACACAAAACGTCAACTGCTTATTGATAATGAATATATTATGTCGCCAAAAGATTTATGCACAATTGATTTCTTGGATAAAATACTTGAGGCAGGGATAAAAGTTTTAAAAATTGAAGGACGTGCACGTTCTCCCGAGTATGTTAAAACAGTAACTTCATGTTACCGCGAAGCAATTGATTCAATTATAGATGGCACCTATACTAAAAATAAAATTGAAGACTGGAAGAAGCGTTTATCAACTGTTTTTAATCGCGGATTCTGGGATGGTTATTACTTGGGTAAAACAATGGGCGAATGGAGCGAGGTTTATGGTTCGAAAGCAACTAAAAAGAAGATTTATATTGGCAAAGGCACTAATTATTTTACAAAGTTAAGGGTAGCTGAGTTTTTAATTGAAACAGGTGAGTTATTAGTTGGTGATGAAATTTTAATAACAGGTCCCACAACAGGTGTTATTGAAACCACTGTAAAAGAAATCAGGGTAGATTTAAAGAATGTTGAAAAGACTGTTAAAGGCGATAGATGTTCAATCCCAATAAATGAAATTGTTAGGCGTTCAGACAAATTATATAAATTAGTAATAAATAATTAGGAGATTATTGAATTAGATTGTTATTTAATTAGTATATCAATGTATGAAAATAAGGATTAATAATAAACCTTTATTTTATTATATACCACTGCTATACTGTTGATAATACTCGGTAAATTTATCCTGTATTTCTTTTGATAATTCTGTTTGTTTCCTGCTATTAGTTATTTGATAAAGGTTTTGCATCAATTGTAATGTAATCTGAATTTCGGTATCGATTAATTTTTTAAACTTTGGTTTTAACGATAAGAAATAATCCAATTTCTCATTGTTGATCACAGCAAAATTTTTTGCTAATTCGTTGGCTTTTTCAATAGCGCCAGCGTTATAATACGATTCAACTATTCCTAAAATATAAAAATCATACGGAAATTTTTCGTCGGGTGTAATTTTCATTATTTCGTCCATGACTGCAATAGCCGAATCGGTTTTTCCTATTTGAACCAATTCATCTGCTAAGCGTTTATATGTATTTCTTATCCTGATTATAGAAATTGTACGTTTGTTATAAAATTCAATTAATACATCTGGCTCATACATTCTGCCCCATTTGAATTTGTTCATCAGGTTGTTGTATAAAACTTCCGGGTCAATTCTTCCTATGCTTAAAAAGTCTTTTCGGGGAGTTTTAATTGGAACAAGCTTATATGCCATGCCTTCTAACTGCAAATAATCATCTAATCCCAGAGTAATATCATATCCGGGAGAAACATAATAAACAGGCCTTTCCCAATTATTAGTGGCAAGAAAATCTAACATCATCAATGATTTTTTTTCGAGGTACCTTTTTTTATAAGTCCATTCAATCGATGGAAGTATTTTGTCTGCATCATTTGGATTTACTAATTCGTTTTCAAGTACTATATTTTTATTAACCGGTAATCTGAATTTTGAGGTTGGTATGTAATCGAGTTTTTCATTAGCCGATGACATAACCTTTGTTCTTGGATCATCGCTTTTTACAAATTCAATAACTTTATCTATATCAACAAAATCGTTAATTACATCATTGTAAAATATTATATCATTCGTTCCCTGAATATATTTTTCACGTGGCAAGGTAAAAGGCACTGCTTCTCCATCGTAAGCTTTCCGTGCCATTTGGTCTATATACCAGTCGGTATTAAATAAACTCAGGTTCACAATTCTTACATCAGTCCTAATCCCTTCAACTTCCTGGGCATACCATAACGGGAAAGTATCATTATCGCCATTTGTAAATAAAATGGCATTTGGCTGGCAAGAATTCAGATAATTATAAGCAAAATCTCTCGCAGTATATCTTTCCGAACGATCATGGTCGTCCCAGTTTTCTTTAGCCATGATAAACGGGACTAAGACAAAACATAGGGTAGTTGCTAATATGGGGCTTACAATATTTGGAAGTTTTTTTCTTATTAATTCATTAATAGCCAGAACACCTAATCCTATCCATATTGCAAAAGCATAAAAAGAGCCTGCATAGGCATAATCCCTTTCTCTTGGTTGCAAAGGATATTGATTCAGATATACAACAATAGCTATGCCGGTTAATATAAATAGTAACAAAACAACTAAAAAGTCTTTCTGATTTTTTTGATATTGGTAGAAGAATCCGATTAATCCTAATAATAATGGCAATAGGTAATATTTATTTCTTGAAGGGTCGTTTTTTAAATATCCGGGTAAGTTTTCTTGTGAACCCAGTCTTTTTTCATCAATAAATTTTATGCCTGATATCCAATTTCCCTGTAATAGTTCTCCATGACTTTGCGTATCGTTTTGTTTACCTGAAAAATTCCACATAAAATATCGTAGATACATATGTCCGATTTGGTAGACAAAGAAAAACCTTAAATTCTCGCCAAAAGTCGGTACAATTTGAAATTCCACTTTTCCTTCGGAATTGGTTACTTTTACTTTTTTGCCTTTGATTTTACCCCAGTCTTTGTATTCTTTTACATGGTCGCTGCTTCCGCTCCACATCCTTGGAAAAATTGTAGTAAATCTGCTGTCGTATTTAAATTCAGGTTTATAATCAGCTATTT
>JAFGQQ010000315.1 GCA_016935595.1 Bacteroidales bacterium | reverse complement strand
TATAAGAGAAATAGGAAATGTGAGTTATTTACCCGATATTTTTGATATATATCATCAAAACATATCAGAAGAAGTGAAAAAAGAAATCTATAATCTTATTAGTGATATTAAGGATAATAAAGCGGCACCCCATATTGTTAATTTTATTGAAAAGATTGAAAAAGAAGAAGATATTTCACTTTTTACAGCTAGTTGCTGGAGATCGAGAATTGATTTTTGCGAATATGTTGAGTTTTTCATAAAATTAGTTATTCGTGGAAGCTATCAAACTTCAATTGAAGCTTTTACGGTAATTGAGAATTGCATGCATGGTTTAAGCCAGGAAACCATAAATAACCAAATAGACATACTTAAAAAATCAATATCAACCATTCAAACTGAAAAAAAGCCTTTTATTGCAGCAATTATTAAAACCCTGCAAGTTTAGAACGAATAGGACAATCCTGCAATAAAATTAAACTTCTGTGATGGATAGTAATTCCAGATATAATAACTTGAACCGGCTAAATTATTTAACTTTATAAATCCAGTGATTTGTTCAGAGTATATATATGTAATATCTAAATTTAGATCGATTACTGTTTCAAGAATATCATACCCCTCGGGTTTTAATTCTATATTTTTTACATACTTCTCTCCTATCACAAATACGTTTGCATTAAAAAGTATTTTATTTTGAAAATTATATCCCCAAATAAAGGTTACATCATATTTAGGCTTATGCCATGCATGCTTGACATCATATAATTTATATCCATGAAAATTCCCCTTAACCCCTAATAATAATTTTTCGTTGGGTTTTGTTTCGAATTCAGCAAACAGATTCTTATATTCCAGGTTATCTCTTTCAAAAATAAAATAGTTATCTAACCTTAAACTCTCATCATTTACATAAAAATAATAATTATCAATTATGGCATATGTGCCTCGAATATTAAAAGATGAAATTGAGCTGATATTTCCTTTTACTCCGCCATACAGAATCATTTTCTTATTTGTGGGTTCAATTGCAATTGTCGGACTGTAAAAACAATTTTCGTTGGCAATATTTCTTAGGGTATTTAATTCAAAATCGCCATCTAAACCTGCATAAGGAACAACATAGTTATTAATAATATTATATTCCAAACTTGCTACAGGATAGTAATACAATTCTGCTTTGTCACCTGCATAATATAAGGCTAAATTCAAGCCCACTTTAACCTGCCAGCGGCTTCCGAATTTGCCTATCCAGGGAGCAGCTTTAAACAGAAAAGCATTTGAGCTATCTAAAGCCGGATTCCTGTCGAGATAATTTAACACAGCATCACCTCCAAATTTTTCCGTTCCAAAAAACTTGTCAAGGTGTGTTTTTATAAAAAATGAATTTTCATAATTTTTAAAATTATCCGAAAAATAATAGTAATTAAATAAGGCATCATAATTAAGGTGTAAAGAATCGGTGAAATTAGATTTTAACCGTGAATTAAATTCCACATCAAAAAAGCGTTTTCTTAAATCTTTTTTATTTAAACTGGTATCAATTTCGGTGTTGTATCCGTAATAATGCCTTCCTGTACCATTCACCCCCAGTTCACTCGAGAAAAAAGCATTTGGTAAGAATTTTTTGCCATATAATAATAATTTCTCATCAAAATAACCAGCATAAGATTTTTGGTTGTTTTTCAATTTTATTTTTCCGGCCGAAGAAATATGATTATAGATAGCTCCGTAAGAATAATCTTTCGAGCGTAAGTTATGGATACCTGCTGCTAAATAAGGAGTCCAGTAGTTGCCAAATCCCGCACGAATATATTTACCATACAAGGCATTTAAAGGTTCGCCAACCATTTTTGCCGGTTTCAACGGTTCTGTTTCAAACTCAGTAGTTATTTGTCTTGGAAAAATTTCATATGAGAAGGTGGGATTGACTTTAATAGAATCGTCAATTAAAGGAAGTTCATTAATTTTGTTAGCATCAATTATTGTTGGTTCATATGGTTTTACTACCAATACTTCCTTTTTTAAATCCTCCTGAGAAAAAACTTCACAGGTAACTAAGATTGTCACAAATACAAATAATATCTTATAAATACGTTTGATCATAAACTCTATTTTTAAAATAATTGCATGGTATCAGAATATGCATTATTTATTGTATCTGAATTAATTTCATTTTCAAATAAACCATCGTATTTCCCGTCTTTATTATCTTCAAATTTTAATTTTATTTCTTCCTGCTTATCAACATATTCTTTTTCTTTTTCCTGTTTAATTAATGTTAAAATTTTCTGATTGGCTTCATCAATTATACCATCTTCGGTATTTTGATAATTGTCAATTAAGCTTTGTAATGTAGCTTTAGCCTGAAAATTATCTTTATTTAAATGATGTATATCGGAAAGCAAAATAATACTTTTTGCCAGCCAATATTGATGAGAAGTGCCTTTTGATATAAAATCCATTATCTCGAGTTTTGCTTTGTCTATTACTTTAAGTTGAAATAAAATTTTGGCAACCATATATTTTGATTCAGCACCTTCTTTGCTAATTACTTCTGTTGAAATTATTCTGTAAATTGTTAAAGCATCATTTAATTTACCTGATTTATACAAAGCTGTTGCTTTTAAAAACTGAGCTTCCCTTTGAATTTCAACAGGCATTTGTTCGGTAATTAATATTTTATCACACGACTCAATAATTTTTTGGTAATCGTTCAATTTCACTGCTGTGCGCATTAATCCTAATCGCGATTCATAAAGAATATTCTTGGTACTGGCCGATATTTCCAATTCATTATAATAATGATAGGCTTTTTCATAATTGCCCATACGATTATGTATTTGTGCTGCACGTAATAATGATAATTCTGTAAAGGTATTCTTTGGTTTAGCAATAACATATTCGTATGAATTTAAAGCACTGCCTAGTTCATTTTTTAAATAATAACATTCTGCATTATAATAATGAGAATTTATTATAAAATTACCATTTGGAAATTGCTGAATATAGTTTTCAAAATTTGTAATCGATTTATCACAATCTCCAGTAATATATACATTTTCGGCAGCAATATAGGTAAGCGAATCCTGTTCGGCTGCTGT
>JAFGQQ010000314.1 GCA_016935595.1 Bacteroidales bacterium | reverse complement strand
GTTACTGAAGCAAACTGGAAAAACTGGAAAATTAACGATTTTAAACCGTATTTGGATGTTGTATATGAGGCTTTTGGAGAAAACCGAATAATGATTGGGAGCGATTGGCCGGTTTGTAAGCTCGCCGGTGAATATAACCAGGTAATGGAAATTGTAGAAAGATATTTTTCTGCTTTTCCTGCTTCTATCCGGGAAAAAATATTTGCCAAGAACTGCTGTGACTTTTATAATATCGAATAACTTTATGGAAGATAATCAGTTAAACTTATATATTTTTATAATTATTTAATTAAGGAATAATAAATTTCAAATATCAAGCACCAAATATCAAATAAAAGACAATTAGCGAAATATCAATGTTTCAAACATTTTCTGAGATTTGATTATTAGTAATTAATTGGAATTTGAGATTTGTATTTTGATGTTTAACCTTAAATAGAATAATCTATAAATTTTTGATAATGAATAAATTAACAGTTAAATCTAATTTAGGAAACACAACAATAAAAGTTCCCCCAATAATTTTCGGAACAAGCTGTTTGGGAAATCTTTATGAAGCATTAAGTGATGATGTGAAACTTGAAATTATAAAAGAATGGTTTGAATGGGTTGAAGCACCTGTTGTTATTGATACTGCGGGAAAATATGGCGCAGGCTTGGCACTTGAAGTTATTGGGAACGGATTAAGAAATCTGAATATAGATCCGAACAGAATAATTATCAGTAATAAATTAGGCTGGTACAGGATTCCTCTCACCAATCCTGAACCTACATTTGAACCGGGCATTTGGGCTGATATTAAGAATGATGCAACTCAGAAAATAAGCTATAAAGGAATAATTGAATGCTATGAACAAGGGTGTGAACTGCTGGGTGGGGATTATAACACTGATATTGTTTCTGTGCACGATCCTGACGAATATTTAGCCCTTGCGTCAAATGAAATGGAGAGGAGGGAAAAAATGCAGGATATTTTAGCTGCTTACGAGGCTTTAAAGGAATTGAAAGATAAAGGAAAAGTAAAAGCCATTGGAGTTGGATCGAAAGACTGGAAAGTAATTCGTGAATTAACCGATAAGATAGAACTGGACTGGGTAATGCTGGCAGTAAGTCTAACAATTATGAATCATCCCGAAGATTTATTTAATTATATTCAAGAACTTACAGAAAAGGGGATTGGAATAATAAACTCTGCTGTATTTCACGGAGGTTTTTTAACCGGAGGAGATTTTTTTGATTACAGAAAAGTTGACAGGAATGTAGAAAATGATAAAAAATTGTTTAAATGGAGAGATAAATTTTACGAGATATGCAATGAATTTAATGTTTTACCTTCCGAAGCTTGTGTACAGTTTGGTTTAACTCCTCCTGGCGTAATAAGCATAGCATTAAATACTAGCAAGCCAGACAGGGTAAGAAAGAATGTAGCTGCTGTTCAGGCAAAATTACCAAGGGAATTTTGGAGAGCTATGCAGGAAAATAATTTAATTAATATAAGCTACCCTTTTTTAATTTGATTTATTCATAAATTGTATGAAATTAATTTTAATTAACGAATTGTGAATTTCAAATAACATTCCGGCCATAGAGCCGGAATCCATTTATATAAAGTAAAATTGGCTCTGGATTCCTGCTTTCGCAGGAATGTAATAAGGAATTTTTTTCTAACAGATCCATCTTTTAAATTAATAAGGTTGATGCCGAGTAATAAACGACAGGAAATTTTAGAAAGAAAATTAGGTTTATTAAATAATAAAATAAACTTTTATATTATGCAATTGACTTTTTCAAATTAATAAAGTAATTTTATTTATCATATAATTGTAATTATTAATACTTAAGCTAATGAAAATATTATTCTTATCCATTATAATACTTACAACTACAGTTATTATAAAATCCCAGAATGTAAATATACCGAATGTAAATTTTAAAAATACTCTGATAGAGGAGGGAGTTGATACGGACGGAAATGGTGAAATAAGTTATGTAGAGGCTGAAAATATAAATTATTTAGATGTTGGCAAGCACGTTATATCTGACATAACTGGTATAGAAGCATTTATTAATTTAGATACCCTTTTTTGCGATTTCAATCGATTAAGCAGTTTGGATGTTTCTCATAATACAGATTTAAAAAAATTAAATTGCGGTTTTAATCAATTAACCAATCTGGATATTTCAAAAAATATTTCTCTAATATATTTGGATTGTGAAAGTAACCAAATAACCAGTCTGGATGTTTCTAATAATGTTGATTTAAAAGTACTGTATTGTTCTAATAGACTGTTAACCAATCTGAATATTAGTAATAATATCTTTTTAACATATTTAGTCTGTGAGTATACCCAATTAAATAATTTAGGTGTTTCAAATAATACTGCTTTAACAGATTTGTTTTGTACAGGGAACCAATTAGTCAGTTTAGATATTACTAATAATACTTCCTTAATAAATTTAGTTTGTGGATTTAACCAATTTGTTAGTCTAGATGTTTCTGAAAATATTGCTTTAACAGGTTTATTTTGCAGAGATAATCAATTATGTAGTTTAGATATTTCTAATAACAAAGCTTTAAAACAATTGCATTGTTCAGTTAACCAATTAACTAGTCTGGATGTTTCAAATAATACAATTTTAGAACAATTAAATTGCTCGTATAATAAATTAACAAGTTTAAATATTTCTAATAATATTAATTTAACAAAATTATTATGCACGGGAAACAAATTAAATAGTCTTGATATTTCTAATAATATTGCTTTAACAGGTTTAAATTGTGATCATAACCAATTAACCAGTCTTGATGTTTCTAAAAATATTGCTTTAACAGGTTTAATTTGTGGTGGTAACCAATTAACCAGTCTTGATGTTTCTAATAATATTTTTTTAGAATCTCTAAATTTATCTTATATGGCAACTCTAAAAGAAGTATGTATAGCGAAATATCCTTTCTCTATTTCGGATGTGAATCTTATAATATATGAAAGTCCAAATGTTTATTTTACAACTGATTGCGAGACAAATATTTCACTTGATAATAATGAGAATAACAAAATAAATATTTGCCCAATCCCTGCTAAGGATTATTTGACTATTAATTTTAATGAAAATGTTTCCGGTTTAACAATTATTAAAATAGTCAATATTACCGGTAAAACAATTTATAATGAAAACTTCTATTCTTTATCAGGAATGATGAATTTTAATATAGACATTTCACAATTTAATAGTGGTGTTTATTTTGTTATTATTAAAAGTGATAAGTTTTCAGGAATTTATAAAATTTCGAAAATGGAATAATAATTAATATTCTGTTTCTATTCACTTCTTCTACACCTTGTTTTAAAACACTAAAGATGTAATATTCTCAATCTTAAATATATTTTTAATCCTATAGTCATTATTTGCTTGTTAATGACGATGGATATTTAATACCCCATATTCGAAAATTACTATAGGTAATAAAATACTAATATATGATAAATATGTTATGAGATTTAATAAAAGCGGTGCGTAGGCTGGACAAAAAGCGCGGCCGAGCATTCTTTTTGTCTTGATTTTTGGTTCTTTGCATCAAGGCAAAGAACACGAAGAAATTAAATATATAGTTCAAATGTTAATCGATAAAAAATATTAAGGAAAGCAAAACATTATTTTTTATTTTGAAAAGAAATTTTAAAAATTATATTTGTTAAATAAATATTTTCGAATTGTTTAATTAATAAATAATATGAACACAAAAAATATAAAAACTGCATTATTGGAAAGAAAGTATATTCTTGCTTTTATTCTTCTCGCAAGCTGTTTTATGTGGTGGGGTATAGCAAATAATTTAACCGATCCTCTTGTAAAGGTTTTTAAAGAGGTTTTTGGTGAACTCAGTACATTTCAGGCCTCATTAATTCAATTTGCTTTTTATTTTGGATATTTTTGTATGGCAATTCCCGGCGCTCTTATTTCCCGTAAATTCTCATATAAAACAGGCGTGTTGGCAGGGCTTGGACTCTATGCTTTAGGTTGCTTTTTGTTATATCCTTCTAAAATTTTACAGGAATTCATTTTTTTCTGTATTTCATATTATATCCTTGCCTGTGGATTGGGTATACTGGAAACAAACGCAAATCCATATATTCTGGTATTAGGCCCTAAAGAAACAGCTACAAGACGATTAAATTTTGCGCAATCGTTTAATCCAATTGGTTCAGTAACAGGTATTTTACTCTGCCAGATTTTAATCATGGCTCGTGTTCCGCTTGACAGCGAAGGCAATATTTTTATCAGACCCGACCAGGTTAGTGAAACGCTTAATATCGTTATATTTCCTTATTTGTCAATAGCAGTAATATTAGTTATTGTTTGGATTCTGATTGCTGTGACCAGAATGCCGCGAATGTCGGATACAAGAGCTGAAATTCATATTTTTCATACTTTTAAAAAGCTTTTTAAAAATAAAAATTACGTGTTCGCAGTCATAGCACAGTTTTTCTATGTTGGTGCACAAATCACGGTATGGACATATACAAATTTTTATATTCCCGAACATCTGCACGTAACTCCTGATGTGGCCCTTCAATATCACACAGGTGCTTTAATACTTTTTGGTGCTTCGAGGTGGGTGTTCACAGGGCTTATGAAAAAATACAAAGATCACTCGTTACTGCTTACAGCATCAATAATGGCTGGCTTGCTTACACTTAGCGTTATATTTGTTGGTGGAGTTATTGGTGTCTGCTCATTAATAGGTATTTCAGCATTTATGTCACTTATGTTCCCGACAATATTCGGAATGGGATGCGTAGGTTTGGATGACGAAGAAACAAAAGTTGGCGCATCGGGTTTGATAATGGCAATCCTTGGTGGTGCAGTAATTACACCACTTCAAGGCGCACTTATTGATTTATTTGGCGTAAACTTATCATATATATTACCGTTTTTATGCTTTGTAGTTATTGGAGCCTATGCCATATATAGAATTTCATTGAGCAGAACCTTATCAATCAATAAAATTTGATTTTTAAAAAATCAACTATGCAACAATATAAAAGATATTGCAAAACATTAACTTTAAAAAATGATCCTTTATTAATTGAAGAATATAAAAAAGTACATGGAATAGGGGAGGCGTGGTCTGAAATTACACAAGGCATGAAGGAAGTAGGAATTATTGATATGGAAATATATATCTCAGGAAACCAGTTGTTTATGATTATGGATACGATTCCTGATTTTAATCATGAAAAAGCCATGACGGAATTAGCAAAAAAGCCCAGACAAGCCGAATGGGAGGCATTTGTTTCGAAATTCCAGGAAACTACTGCAGATGCTACAGCTAAAAATAAATGGCAATTAATGGAACGGATATTTGAAATGGATCAGAAGGAAAAATATGAAGCTAATAAAGGTCAATTGAAGCAATATAAATAACCAATTAACCGGCAGTTTTTTATTGGATAAATTCCTGATTTTAATTAACAAACTC
>JAFGQQ010000313.1 GCA_016935595.1 Bacteroidales bacterium | reverse complement strand
TTAGTACATACCTTACTAATCACGGAAGAACAAAAGGAATTAGCACAATTATTCAATTTTGGGTGACCCAGTGTCGAAAACAGGAGTTTTTTTTTGTGAGGCTCAATTTTCACAAACCAGAGGTGACGTGAAAATTGTAAGTCGAACAATCCCAATACCGTAGCTTATCGGGATCAGTTTAATACCCAACCCTTTGAAGCAAAATAAGAATATATGACCTGTTTTAGGATTTAATACTATTTATTTTATTTCTATATATTTATTAGTTCAATATTCAAAGAAAATCGAATAGTCGTTTATTTACTTTTTTTGCATTACATAAAATACGTATCCATAACTACCTGTATATTTTCTGAATAAATCAATTTCATATTGGAGAGAATTGATTAACTCTAATGCTTTTAAATCGTCTTTATATTTTTCCCTGAATATTTCCAATTGTTTTTCTAATGAATTATAAAAATTATGCCAGTCTTGTTCCGGAATAATAAAATGATTTAATAATTCATAACCAGAATTTATAATTATTTTTTTTGTCTCATCAATTGAACAAGCATCCGGTGCTTCCTGGGTAAAATAATCATTAACTTCTTTAGGAGGATTCTTATCTAACCAATTAAATTCAGAAAGCACAAAATATCCATTAGGTTTGATAAATTTTTTCCAGTTTTTTAATGCATTCATTAAACCATATTGGTATACGGCGCCTTCTGACCAGATTATATCAAAGGTTTCATTTTTAAAATCGAGTTTAAACATGTCTCCAACTTGGCATTTTATTTTTGATTCTAATTGCAGTTTCTTGGCTTCCTCATATAGTATATCTAAAAAAGGTTTGTAATTATCCAGCGCTATTATTTTTCCATTTATTTCCTGTGCTAAATGTAAGGTCTGATTTCCTGTGCCGCATCCAATATCTAAAATATTAACATAATCCTTCTTTTTATATATTATTTTTAAAGCCTTAAGCGTCGATTCCTTATCGCCAGGACCTTGTCTGGGCAAATCAATAAAAATTTCGTAAAATAATTCTTCCATTTTCACCTTTTTAGTTATTACTCTTTCCCAATATTTTTTAAGATTGAAAATGCCCGGTCTATGTCTTTATCATTTAAAATTATGGTGAATTCGTTTGAAGTGGAAATCACTTCCAGAATGTTAATTCCTTCCCATGCAATTTTTTTAAAAATAAAATAATATAACCCGGGTGTGGTAAGATTTTCTTCGGGTAGCTTTATTGAAATGGACGATAAATTTGATGAATGATTTAGTAATTCTTCCTCTTTAAAGATTTCCATTAAGGCGTCTTTTAAACTGTTACTTATTACAATTGTAGTTTCAAAAACTCCTTTTGAAATGGTATGGAAAATTTCCCTGCTGTTACTGATTATATTTAAAAGTTTTTTTTGTTTTTCAATTAATCGGTCCGAGTTTTTAAACGTGAAATCTGCTAAATTCGATCTGACAATGATATCACCGAAATGACTTAAAGCTTTTTTTATTTTCATATTCATTTTTACGTCTAATGTCGGGGATAATCGTTTTAAAGCCATCACAATAGCTCCTTCTTTTATGGGCTTTTTTAATTTTTCTTCTATTTCAGGCCTTATTTGTCGTGCTAATGAAGATAAATTAATTAATCCTTCATATAATGCTCCTTCAATAAATGGTTTCTTTTTAATAAGCGATTCAACAACCTCGGCAATTGTTATCATTTTTTGTGAAAATTATTTATAATTTTAATTTTTTGTTAAAAATATAACAAACATTTAAAAAATTGTAGAAATGAATAAAAAATTTTTTTCGCTTTTTATTTTAGGTAATTTTGTGCACTATTTGAAATTTTATAAAATCAATAAAAATGAATGTATTAAAATTTGGAGGGACATCAATTGGTTCGGCCGAAAGAATTAAAAATGTAGCAAATTTAGTTCAACATAATATTCCGGGAATAATAGTCTTATCTGCAATGGCAGGCACAACTGATAAATTAGTTGAAATTGGTAAATTATTACAGAGTAAAGATAAAGAAGGTGCAAGAGAAATCGTTTTGTCGCTCGAGCATAAATATTATAATGTAGTTGATGAATTATATTCCTCTGATGAATCAAAAAATACAGGGAAGCAAGTTGTTGAAAATCATTTTAATTTAATAAAATCTTTTATCTCAGATAATTTTTCCGAAAAAGAAGAAAAAGAAATATTGGCACAGGGAGAATTAATTTCTACGAATTTATTTCTTAATTACCTTGAAGAAATAGGAGTTTCATCTGCTTTAATACCGGCGCTTGAATTTATGAGAATGAATGAGAATAATGAACCTGATTTAAGTTTTATTAGAAAAAATATTAAAAAATATCTTGATAAGAATAAAGACAAAGACGTTTTAATTACTCAAGGTTATATATGCAGAAATGCCTGGGGTGAAATCGATAATTTGCAAAGAGGAGGCAGTGACTATACAGCTACATTAATCGGAGCAGCAATTCATGCGCATGAAGTCCAGATTTGGACTGATATTGATGGTGTACAAAATAATGATCCAAGATTTGTAGAAAATACAAAACCAGTCACTCATCTATCATTCGATGAAGCTGCCGAGTTAGCATATTTCGGCGCTAAAATACTTCATCCAACCTGTGTATTACCCTGTATTCGGGAAAATACGCCCGTGCATTTAAAAAACACTTTAGATCCTAAAGCATTTGGAACACTTATTACAAGCGAATTAAAAGGGGAAGGAATTAAATCAATTGCCGCAAAAGATGGTATTACGGCAATAAAAGTAAAATCCAGTCGAATGTTACTGGCTTATGGTTTTATGAGAAAGGTTTTTGAAGTTTTTGAGAAGTATAAAACTCCAATCGATATGATTACCACTTCAGAGGTGTCGGTTTCTCTAACTATCGACAATTCCAAATATCTCCCGGAAATTACGAATGAATTAAAACAATTTGGATCTGTTGAGGTAGATAGAGACAAAAGTATTATTTGTATTGTTGGTAATTTGATTGCCGAAAACAGAGGGCTTGCAGGTAAGGTATTTACAGCTTTAAATGATATTCCGGTACGAATGATTTCATTCGGGGGAAGCAGGCATAATATTTCAGTTTTAATTAATACTGACGATAAAAAACGGGCACTTGTTGAATTAAGCAAGAATCTATTTTAATTTTATAACATTGTATAGTTATAATTTATTTTTTCTTTCACTTCTATATTGAATTTAAAAAATTGAAATCATGAATGAATTTAAGTCAATTAGTCTAGAATTATTAAACTTAGTTCGAGAATGGGAACTAAAATTATTAGATCTTCCCGGTGAAGTTATTTTAGAACGGCGAAATAGTCAGAATCGTAATGTTAAACAGATTTTAGGACATATGGTTGATTCGGCATCTAATAATATACACCGGATAGTCCACTTACAGTATCAGGAAAGTCCCCTTGTTTTTCCTAATTATGCCACTTATGGAAATAATGACCGATGGATTGCCATTCAAAATTACCAGGACGAAAATTGGTATAACCTTGTTCAATTATGGAAATATATCAATATACACTTTACTCATGTGATACAAAATATCAATCCCGATAAATTGAATAATGAATGGATATGCGATATAAACCAAACTGTATCACTAAATGATATGGTTGTTGATTTCCTGCATCACTTCAAATTACATCTTGATGAAATGGATGAATTGATTAATATGTAATTAATAGATGGTAATAACAGGATACTATGCAAAAGCCTGAAGAAACATATCGGAATTTTGCCAGGTATTACGATATTTATGTAACAGGTTTTACTGGCGATTTAGAAATGTACCGGAAGTTTTGCAAACCCGGGGAAAATATTCTTGAAATTGGTTGTGGGACTGGACGGATTTTAGAATTTTTATTGAAAGAAGGTCATCAAATTACCGGC
>JAFGQQ010000312.1 GCA_016935595.1 Bacteroidales bacterium | reverse complement strand
GTATCTATTTCTTTTCTTTGGTAGAAACGTTCACCTTTAGGATAATACATCTCTTCAAGGATTTCCATAACTTCTTCGTTTCTCATATCTATATCAATATCCCAATTTATAACTGGAGGGTCAATTTCATTGCCAAATTCATCTTCAGTAATTAAATATTCTTCTAACTGATCGCCTAATTTTCTTCGCATTATTGAATCTTGAACATAATTTATAAACTGCCTATATTCATTATTAGTGATTTCGGTTTCATCCATCCAGAAAGCTTCAACAGAAACTGTTTTTGATTTTGAGTTAAGTGCCCAGCTAATATCTTCATCATTTGGCCCCATAGTGAAACTTCCCATTGGAACTAATATCATTCCATATGGTGTAGGTTCGAAATAATTCTTTCTGCCCGGAACCCCTACTAATTCACCATTATCTAAAGGTCCACAACTAGTAATTATAGCAAAAAGAACTGAAATAAAAATTAGCTTTTTCATAATTAGTTATATTTTAATATGCAAATAAATACATTTTCACAATATATTAATATTTTTTTATAAAAATCTTACACTTTTATAATGCTGAGGTTTTTTTTCGACTTTTAAATTAAAGCAATAATTAATCAATATCTCATATGAACCTGTTCCATATTTAGCTCCTAATGCATTGGTTCCTAAATCATAGGCCATACCAATTCGAACACCATTAAATAATTCTAAACCAAAAAGACCCACTATTGCTGCTCCTGTTTTGTATGTAACGCCTCCCCAGATTTTTTTATTGTATTCTATTAATGCATTAATATCTAATTTCGACATTGTTCCACCAGTGTTAATAAATATTGAAGGTTTTAAAACAAACAGGGGATTCGTTAACTGAATATCGTAACCAGCAGTTATATAAAAATGTAATTGATTTTGAATTGGATCATCTGTTTTGAATAATTTAGGTTTATTTAAATGCAAACCAGAAATTCCAGCATAAAGATTTTCAGATTTATAAAATAAACCCAATCCTAAATCAAATGATATTTGATTATAATTTGATTCTTTAATTTGAGTTAATATGGGATCATCCTGACTTTGAGGAGGATTCCAGTTAGGACTTTTTAATACATTATTATAAATTCCGCCGTTTATTCCAATTGCTAATTTTCCTGGACCTACGTCAGCTTTGTATGCATACGAGAGGTGAGTAATTAATATATTTGAGAATCCTAAACCCCTGTCATTTATAAAGGAAAGGCCAACGCCGTGAGACCGATTAAACAATTTAAATGGTGAGTTAATATTTGCAGCAAGTACTAAAGGAGTATCGCCAAATCCGAACCAGTCTTTTCTGTTAATTAATGTAGCACATACTTTTTCGCTATTCCCCGCGTAGGCTGGATTTACAGCCATAAGGTTATCTTTGGTATGGCTAAAAGCAGGATCAGGCTGGCTATAAGTCAGACAAGATATAGATAATAATATTGCTATATTTAAAATACAATATTTCATTAGAATCCGGTTAATCCTTATTAATTCTTAATTACAGTAGGGTAAAATAAATAAAAATATTGTATTCAAACAAATTTTATTAACATTTTCATGTTAATGTAAACCTTTGTTATAAATTTATGAATTATACTTTAATATTAAAAATAATGTTACTTAAATAACGTAAAAACTTCAATATTATTGATTATTTTTTTTTAATACTTTAAAAATCCTATCAGGAATTTCATTATTGCAAGCTTTCTGATAGTCCTTATCAGTACATGAAATTAATTTATTATGTATGTTTTTTCCTTCAGAAATTGGGATTTCCATCCACCATCGTTTGCTTTTTAGACTTTTAATGAATTTAATATTTTCTTCAAGTCCTTCAATTTTGATAATAAATTTCGTAAAGTTTTGTATATTTTCTTCAGGTCTTTCATGCAGTCTATTTGCATATCCATCTATAAAAAACCAAATTATTTGGGCAGCCAAGTGAGAAGTTTGGTCATTATTGTCGAATTTAGGATTAATTTCAAATATTCCTAAAGAACACATTTTTTCACTTATTCCGGCATACCTGGCAATTTGACAGATTTCTTCACTATAGAATCCATTTGGAGAAGGAAACGCGTGTGCGGGTGCATCAGATTGTTTGATTGAAGAAATATCAATGCTAAATAAATTACTGTCTCTTATAATTGGTTCAATTTCAATTAAATTGTTGCGTATTTCACCTAATCGTACAGATTCGAAATTTAGTTTTTCAAGCAATGAAATATCTTTTGTATTTATATAATAGGATTGGTGACCTATATTTATATAATTTTCAAGATTTTTCTTTTTTTCAAAGATAATTTTAATTAAATAGGTATATGAATCGAAGTTAGCTTTAGAACCTCCAATATCAATACGCGGATCGACTGTGATAAGATTTACAGGTATTTTTTGATCTTTATAGGCTAAATATATTCCATAAGTTAAGTCTTGGCTTCCCCCAATAATTATTGGTATAATATTTTTACTAAGTAATTCTGAAATAACGTCGCGTAAGGCAAAATAAGCGTCATTTATATTATGGCCAGTTTTTAAATTCCCAAAATCTGCAATTTTAACAGGTTTATTAATTTCACTTAATTGGTATAGTTTTTCCCTAACTTTTTCTGGGGCTAAATGGCAACCCTTGTTTATTGATTTTCTTTCTTCCTTTACTCCAATTATTGCCAGGTTAAAATCTTTAGATTTTATTGGTGAATTCTCAGTATTAATAAATATATTTTTTCGAAATAAATCTTTACCAACATTATAATTTAGCGGTTTATCCAGACAAACCGGATCAAAAAAGTCATTTAAATTCATTTTAAGTTTATTTATTTTTTTTTACCGGTTTTTTCTGATAGTTATTTATAATTTCCATGCAATTTTCAATTGTTAGTTTTGAGGGTTGATAATTTTTTGAAATTTTGTAATTATTTTTTTTATAGGATATATATGGCCCCCAATGACCATTTAGAACAAATAATTCCGGTTCATTTTCAAATTTTTTAATGATTTTATTTTTTTCTTTTTCCCTCTTTTCTTCAATCAGTTCAATTCCTCTTTCTAGGCTTATAGTAAAGGGATCATCAATATTTTTTTTCAAGGAGTAAAATTTATTGTCATGCCTGATATATGGTCCAAATTTACCTACTCCTACAATTACCTCTTTTCCTTCATATTTTCCAAGTGAACGTGGCAGGTTAAATAATTTTAATGCTTCTTCCAGAGTAATATTTTCTATAAGTTGGCCTTTTTGTAAAGGAGCAAATTTAGGTTTATCTTCGTCAGTACTTTCTCCAATTTGTGCCACAGGACCGTACCTTCCAATTTTAACTGACACTGTTTTGCCCGTTTCAGGATCTTTGCCCAGAATTTTTTCCCCCGTTTTTTTCTGAGATGTTTCTATTGTCTTTTCAACTTTAGGATGGAAGCTTTTATAAAATTTATCAATCATTTGTGTCCAAACGATTTTTCCCTCTGCAATATCATCAAATTCTTTTTCAACAGTAGCAGTAAAATTATAATTCATGATATTATTGAAGTTTTCCATCAAAAAATCATTTACAATAATCCCAATATTATTTGGGAATAATTTAGCTTTTTCAGCCCCGGTAATTTCTGTTCTTTTCTCTTCTTTTATTTTATTATTTTCTAAAATAAGATAAATATATTCTCTTTCTATACCAGGCCTGTCTTCTTTAATTACATATCCCCTGTTTTGTATTGTTGATATAGTTGGCGCATAGGTAGAAGGCCTTCCTATTCCAAGTTCTTCAAGTTTTTTAACCAGGCTGGCTTCTGTATAACGCGGAGGAAAATGTGAATATTTCTGAACAGCTTCAATAAAATTTATATCAAGTAGTTGTCCTTTATTTAGAGGTGGTAACAATCCTTTTGTTATTTCAGCTTCATCATCATCAGTCGATTCGATATACACTTTAAGAAAACCATCAAATTTAATGATTTCACCAGTAGCTATAAATGTTTCTTTTTGATTTGATATTGAAACTTCAATACTTGTTTTTTCAAGCTCAGCATCACTCATCTGGGATGCAATTGTTCGTTTCCAAATTAATTCATATAATTTTATCTCCTGATTATTACCTGATATTTCTTTTATATCGAGATATGTGGGCCGGATTGCTTCATGAGCTTCTTGTGCACCTTTCGATTTTGTTTTATATTGTCTTGATTTTAAATATCTCTCGCCAAATTCTTTAATAATAAGATTTTTGGATGAATTTATGGCTTCTTGTGACAAGTTAACAGAGTCGGTTCGCATATAGGTAATTTTTCCGGCTTCGTATAATCTTTGAGCGATAGTCATAGTTTGAGCTACTGAAAAACCGAGTTTTCTGCTTGCTTCCTGTTGTAAAGTAGAAGTGGTAAATGGTGCAGAGGGTGTTTTTATTGAAGGTTTTTTAAATATATTAGAAATTTGGAATTTAGCATTTATACAATTATTTAAAAAATCTGTTGATTGTTTTTTTATTTCAAATCGTTTATTTAATTCCGCTCTTAGTTCAAATTTATTGTTTTTCTTATTATTACATATAAATGAACCGGTAATTTTAAAGTTTGAAGTACTTTTAAAAGCTAAAATTTCTCGTTCTCTCTCAACTAAAAGTCTTACTGCTACAGATTGAACTCTTCCTGCAGATAAAGCTGGTTTAACTTTTTTCCAGAGTATAGGAGAAAGTTCGTATCCTACAATTCTGTCAAGGATTCTTCTGGCTTGCTGTGCGTCGACTAAGGAGGCATTTATATTTCTTGGTTTTTTTATGGCATTTTGAATTGCATTCTTTGTAATTTCATGAAATACAATTCTTTTTACCTTTTCCGGTTCAAGATTTAAAGTCTCCATAAGATGCCAGGCAATTGCTTCTCCTTCCCGATCTTCATCTGTTGCTAACCAAAAATTATTGTATTTTTTAGTTTCTTTTTTTAACTCAGTAACAATTTTTTTCTTATCGTCAGGAACTAAATAGCTTGGCTTATAATTATTTTTAATATCAATTCCAAATTCTTTTTTAGATAAATCCCTAATATGACCATAACTGGATAATACTTTAAAATTTTTACCTAAGAATTTCTCAATTGTCTTAGCTTTCGCAGGAGACTCAACAATAACTAAGTTTTCTTCCATCTCAATTTTTCATTTAAATTAAAACACAAAGTAAAATAAATTGAAAAGTAAGTTCAAAATATATTTAATAATATTTATTATTTTTACCAGCATAAACCTTTCAATTATCATGAATAACCAGAGTAACGCATTTTTAAAATATTTAAAGTTGTTGTGGGGCATATATTTCCTGGTTATTTTTTTAATCATGTTAACTTTTTGTTTAGTAGCAGGGGGATATTTTGGTGAAATGCCAAAATTTGAAGATTTGGAAAATCCTGAGAATAATATTGCATCAGAAGTTTATTCAGAGGATAATATATTACTTGGGACTTATTTTTATGAGAACCGGTCATTTGTCGACTTTAGCGAATTATCACCAAATATTGTAAATTCTTTAATTGCTACCGAGGATATCAGATTTACTAGGCATTCGGGAATAGATTTGAAAGGACTTGCCAGGGTATTAATTCGTACTATAATACTTGGAAACAGGGGAAGTGGAGGAGGCAGTACTATAACCCAACAATTAGCAAAGAATTTATTTCCAAGAGATACAACAAGTTATAATAATAATATTAAAAAGAGTTTCAACTTAGGCGTAACAAAGTTTAAAGAATGGGTAACAGCAATTAAATTGGAGAGAAATTATACGAAAGAAGAAATTTTGGTAATGTATTTAAATACAGTTCCTTTTGGAAGCCAATCGTATGGGATTAAGTCTGCTGCTAAAACTTTTTTTAATAATTCACCCGATTCATTAAAATTAGAGGAAGCAGCATTATTAATAGGTGTACTAAAAGCTCCTACTTGGTATAGCCCGGTCAGAAATACTGAGAGGTCTTTGAACAGAAGGAATATTGTTTTAGCTCAATTGTATAAATATAATTATATTAATAAAGATGTTTATGATTCAATTAGTAATATACCAATAATGCTTGATTATAAAGTGCAGGATCACCAAGTAGGATTGGCAACATATTTTCGTGAATATTTAAGAGTTACATTAAATGCAAGTAAGCCTAAAAGGAGAAATTATTATTCCTTCAGATCATATGCAGAGGATTCTATAAATTGGGAAGATGATCCTTTATACGGATGGTGCAATAAGAATTCAAAACCTGATGGGACTCCTTACAATATATATAAAGATGGTTTAAAAATATACACTACTGTTAATTCAAAAATGCAAAAATATGCTGAAAACGCTGTAAGAAATCATTTGGCTGAATTTCTACAACCGGCTTTTTTTAAAGAACAAGTGTATGATGAAAATGCACCATTCTCAGATGACTTAACTGAAGAACAAGTTGAACAGATTATGCTGCAGGCTATGAGGAGAAGCGAAAGATACAGGGTTTTAAAAAATGCTGGTAAAAGTTCTGAAGAAATTATTAATGTATTTAATACTCCTGTTGAAATGAGAGTTTTTTCATGGGATGGGGAAAAAGACACAATAATGAGTCCTTTTGATTCAATTCAATATTATAAGTATTATTTTAGAGCAAGCTTAATGTCGATGGAGCCTTATTCAGGGCAAGTTAGGGCATATGTTGGTGGTCCAAATTTCGAATATTTTAAATACGATATGGTTACACTTGGCAAACGTCAAGTTGGTTCAACCATTAAACCATTTTTATATACATTAGCTATGCAGGAAGGATTTACTCCTTGCTATAAGGTTGCTAATGTCCCTATAACATTTATTGTTAATGATACTACCTGGACACCGAAGAATAGCGGCAGGACTGATATGATAGGAAAGAAGGTAACATTAAAATGGGGATTAGCAAATTCGGCTAATTATATTTCAGCATGGGTAATGGATCAGTTTAATCCTTATGCAGTTATTGATATAATTAAAAAAATGGGAGTTAAAAGTCATATTGATCCTGTATATTCTTTATTTTTAGGCACTTCAGAAATCACACTTTATGAAATGACTGCAGCATTCAATACATTTGTTAATAAAGGGATATATATTAGTCCCGTATTTGTTACAAGAATTGAAGATAAAAATGGAAATGTATTAGCCACTTTCAATCCAAGGAAAATAGAAGCCATAAGTGAAGAAACAGCATTTCTTATGATAAATTTATTAGAGGGTGTGGTGAATAGTGGGACTGCAATAAGATTAAGATCTCAATATGAATTTAGAAATGAGATAGCTGGGAAAACAGGCACTACACAAAATCATTCTGACGGATGGTATTTAGGAGTTACACCTGAACTGGTAACAGGTATATGGGTTGGAGCAGAAGACAGGAGTGTTCATTTTAATACAATTAGTATGGGTCAGGGAGCACGAATGGCAATGCCAATCTGGGCTGAATATATGAAAAATATTTATAATGATAAATATTTAAATTTTACTTTAAAAGATTTTGAAAAACCCAAAAATTTCTCAATTGAATTAGATTGTAAAAAATATGAAGAAGAAAATGAGATAGAAATTCCGGATGCAAGTGAATATTGGGATGAAGTATATTAGAAATAATTAAGATGAGGGAATATTAAGAGCGATAACAAAGTACTGTTCTTCTTTATTTAATGGTATAAACTCATAAATTAATTTATTACCTGTTTTCCTCACAAGGTCTATTAAACCAAGTCCGGCACCACCCTGGTTTGTGATCTGGCCTTCTTTCATTTGTTTTTTAAATAATTCATTCAATTCTTCTTTCGACATTGAATTCAAATTATCAATGCGTTCTTTTAAGGGAGGCATTTTTTCTGTTTTAACCTTATTGCCTGTAATTACATAATAGTAATTATTGGTTTCTCCAACTATAAACAGACCATTGCCTATACGGTTTTTTTCATCATCATAATCATCGGAGTGTTTGGTAATATTTTGCAGAAATTCAACCATAACGTGAAAAACTTTCCGCTTAATTTTATAATCAATATCCTTGTTTTCAAATTTTTTTTCAGTCATGGCTGTAAATATCTTTGTGATCTCGTGGGTTAACTGACCTTTATAAATAAGGGGGAAACCATTTGTAGCCATTTCTTTTGCAAGGGTATCTTTTATAAAATCATATATTTTATCCATAATTGAACAGGAATGGTCCTTTATTTTTAGTATATTAGTTTAATTATACGATAATTACTAATAAAGTTACTTAAAATTTTGAACAATATATTAAAATATTTTTAAAAATTATATAATAATGGATTTTATATAACATGTACATTAAATAATTTTTGAAAATGAAAAATAATTTTAGTTATTACTTGCTTAAAATTAATATTACTATCTAATTCACTTTTCATTGATGTGACCATATTTTTATTGAATCCGCAGGGATTTATAAATTCATAATATTTTAAATCGGTATTTATATTAAGCGCAAATCCATGCATTGTAACGTATTTGCTGCTACGCACACCAATTGCACAGATTTTTTTTGCCTGAACCGGATGATCTGGATTAATCCATACACCAGTTGCATTCAATCTTCTCGATGAATCAAGATTAAAATCCTTTAAAGTTTGAATAATAGTTTCTTCAATACGGTTCACGTATTCCTTTAACCCGATATTAAATATATTAAGATCAAGAACAGGATATCCAACAAGCTGACCAGGTCCGTGATAAGTTATGTCACCACCCCTGTTTGTATGATAAAATGAAATGTTTTTTTCATCTAATTGATCAGAATTAATTAATAAATTGTTTTTATTTCCACTTTTACCGATTGTATATACATGTGGATGTTCACATATAATAAGGTAATTATTATGCCGGTGTTTGTTTTTTTTTGCTTCGATAATTTCATTAAATAAAGATTCCTGAAAGTCCCATGCTTTTTTATATTCAATTAAACCCAGATTAATAAGTTTTACTTCGGTCATATAACTAAATATTATTTATATGTGTTTTTCAGCATGATAGGAAGACCTTACTAAAGGACCGCTTTCTATATAGTCAAATCCCATATTAGTCCCTATTTCTTTAAATTTTTCAAACTGCTTTGGAGTAATGTATTTCTTAACAGGCCGATGATTGAGAGTTGGTTGAAGGTATTGGCCAATAGTAAGGATTTTACATCCAACGCTTATTAAATCCTTCATCGTATCGTATATTTCATTTTCGGTTTCTCCTAATCCAACCATAATTCCCGATTTGGATTTAATTCCAGACCGGGAAATATATTTAATTATATTTAAACTTCTATCATATTCAGCATTGCTTCGGATAATTGAAGTTAGTCTTCTAACTGTTTCCAGGTTATGTGAGATAATATTTGGTTTCTCATTTATAATTAAATCAATAGAGCTTGTTTTGCCATTAAAATCAGGTATTAAAACTTCTATTGTAGTATCAGGATTTTCATTTTTTATTTGCCTGATCGTTTCGGCCCAGATATGTGCACCGCCATCATCTAAATCATCCCTGTCAACTGACGTTATTACACAGTGATTTAATTTTAATAATTTTACGGAATTAGCAACTTTTTTTGGTTCATTTTTATCAACTGGTTTTGGTATGCCGGTTTCCGTAGCACAAAATTTACACGAACGTGTACAAATATTTCCCAGAATCATAAAAGTTGCTGTTCCTGATCCCCAGCATTCGCCTAAATTAGGGCACTTCCCACTTGTACAAATGGTATGAAGGTTATGTTTTTTTATAGTCTCCTTAACTCTTAAATAGTTCTCGCCTGTTGGCAGTTTTGTTTTTAGCCAGTCTGGTTTTTTTTTAAGTTTAGATATTGTCTTCTCTTTTTTCAAAATTATTGATATATTATTTTAATATTATATTAAAATTTAACAAATACGATTTCATAATAACATATTTTTATTTAAAACAGAGTAAATAAATACAAAGTTTAATATAGAATTATAATTATTTAATTTTGGTGACAAATTTAATCAGGTTTAAGTTTATTTATAATTAATTCCATCATTTTTAATTTAATAATATTGATTTTCCTGTTAAAAATTTATAATTTTAATTAAATACATAAATAATTGAAAATGAATAATAGATTATATACTAAAAAAGAAAGAAACCAGAAATGCCTAATATTACTAATATTAGCTATGCTGTTTATCATATTATTTTTTTCATCCGCGCAAAATAATGTAACAAAAGTTCAATCTTCATTAAAGATTGTTAGTGATAATATACCGGTCAGTAATGTTAAGGTTGAATTATTATTAAATAATGAAGTAATTGATTTAAAAACTACACCACGAAACGGGAAAGCAAGTTTTACTCTTGATTTAAATAATGTGTATAAAATTCGTGTATCGAAAAAAGGATATATTCCTGAATTTTTAGAAGTTTCGACTAATATGCCTAAGTCTTTTGGAGAATTAAAACAAGCCTATAGTGTTGATGTTGAAATAAGTTTAATTGATCTTATTGAAGAGGTTGACGTATCTGTTTTTGAGAATCCAGTAGCAAAATATAAATTCGATGAAAGTAAAAATGAATTCAACGAGGATATAAATTATAAAAATACAATACAAAATGATATTAATAAAGTCGTTGAAAAAGTAGAAGCCATTCAGAATGAACTATATGGAACCGATTTTGATAAAATAAGGGAGGAGGTTAAAGATGGTGATATAAGTGGTGCTATTACTGCATATCGTGAATCGAAAGAGGCAGAAAGTGAGGCAGGCATAAAAGAAAAGGAAGAGCAAGATGTTGACGAAGAAACAGGTGAGGTTTCGATTGAAAAAATGAAGGAATCATTAAAAAAACTTGAAGCAAAGGGCAATAAAGTTGAAATATCGGATATGTTGCAAAATATTGCTAATGTTTATTATGAGAACGAAAATTATAAGAATTCAATTGAATATTTTGAAAAATCGCTGGAGATTGAAAAAGAATCAGGAAATGAGGATGCTATTGCTGAAATTAAGAATGACATTGCCATAGTATATTATGATTCGGGTAAATACACAAAAGCGATTGAACATCTTGAAGAGTCTTATCAAATTAAAAAAAATACCGATAACAAGGAAGGAATGGCCAGTACATTAAAGGATATTGCCACAATTTATGAAAATACTTATCAATTTGATCATGCTGTAGATTATTATAAAAAATCGCTGGATGTTTCTGAAGAACTTGGTGATAAAACAGGCTCAGCTGATCTATTGAATAATATAGGAGATGTGTATTTTGAGCAAAATAACTACGACAGTACAATAGAATATTATGAAAAATCAATGGAAGTTGATGAAGAACTTGATAATGAAATTCAGGTATCAAATGCATTAAATAATTTAGGAGTAGTGTATTATAAACGAAACGACTATGATAAAGCCATTGAAAACTATGAAAACGCAATTAAAATTAAGGAAAAAAATAATGATAAGGCCGGAATAGCAACTGTTTTAAATAATATCGGGAATGTTAATTACGATTGGGAAAAATATCAGAAAGCTCTCGAATATTACCAAAATTCTTTGACCATAAAACGAGAAATTGATTATAAACAGGGTATTGCTATTTCCTTGTATAATATAGCCAATGCATATCAGAAATTGAATAAAGTAAATGAAGCCATTGATAACTATTCAGCAAGCATAAAAGTAGCTGATGAAATTCAAGATAATGAGTTAAAAGCGAAAAATTACCGAGCTTTATATAAAACATATTTAAATAATAACGAATGTGATAAAGCTATTGAATATAATGAATTGTATGCTTCGGTGAATGTTTCACTTTATGCTGATGACGGACGAGAAGTGATTTCAGAGGTTCAGATGAAGTATGATAAAGACTTGAAAATTGCCAAATTAAAGATGGAGTTAAGAAAGCAGAAGCTGCTTGCGCAGTTTCAGGCAATGAGGACTGAAAGAGAATTGAAAATTAAAGACCTGGAAATACAAAAAAAGGAAGAAATTAATAAGAAACAACGGATAATTATTTTTTCGGCAATTGCTGGAATTGTATTTATTATAGTATTTTTATTTTTAATTTACAGGGGATATGTTCAGAAAAAGAAAGCGAATGTTTTATTGGTATTAAAAAATAAAAAAATTGAAGAACAAAAGAAAAATATTACCGACAGTATTCAATATGCCAGCAAAATTCAAAAAGCCTTGCTCCCCCCCGAGCAATTTATTGATGAATTAATATCTGATTATTTTGTTTTATTTAAACCCAGGGACATTGTAAGCGGTGATTTTTATTGGATTGGAAGACAAAAAAATAAGATTATTATTGTTGCAGCCGACAGCACTGGGCATGGTGTGCCAGGGGCATTTATGAGTATGCTGGGCATTGCTTTTTTAAATGAAGTAGTGAATAAGATCAGAGACTTAAATGCAGGGAAAATACTTGATGAATTAAGAAAACTTGTAATTAAATCTTTACGTCAAACCAAGGAAGTGGCTGAAGGATCAAAAGATGGAATGGATCTGGCTTTATGTATTATTGATTTTGACAATTTTGAACTCGAGTTTGCCGGCGCTTTTAATCCGCTTTATTTGATCAGGAATAATGAGTTAAACGAAATTAAAGGAGACAAAATGCCTATAGCCATTCATCGTTTTGTCGATAGACCTTTTTCTAATCATAAAATTAAAATTGAGAAAAACGATTCAATCTATATGTTTTCTGATGGATATATTGACCAGTTTGGCGGACCGGAAGACAGGAAATTCATGACAAAACAGTTCAAGGAATTGTTATTGGCAAACCACACCCTTCCAATGAGCAAACAAAAGAATATCCTGGAAATGACCATTGAAAAATGGATGGGTGATAATCACCAGATTGATGATATGCTGGTTTTTGGGATTAAAATTACATAATTTAATAAAGATTGCTTGCTGGGTGTTACTGGTTTCTTATTTTAATTTAAGTAGTTTTTTACAATAATAAATCATAAATTATGATATTAAACCATTTAACCAGTATCAAGAACCAGGTAACTTGAATTATTTATTCTCAATATATCTCACTAACCAATCGCCAACTTCGCTGGTTTTTAAGGGATTTTCTCTTGAGACATCTTCTGTTACAGCCCCAGCTTCAAGCGACTTTTCGACTGCTTCACGTATTAAATTGGCTTCTTTATTTAAATTAAGCGATTCGAGCATCATGGCTGCTGATAATACGGTACCAACCGGATTTGCTATATTTTTCCCGGCTGCTTGTGGATATGATCCGTGTATTGGCTCAAAAACTGAGGTATGTAAACCGACTGAGGCTGAAGGCAGCATGCCTAATGAACCGGTTATAACACTTGCTTCATCAGTTAATATATCGCCAAACATGTTTTCGGTAACAACCACATCAAATTGTTTTGGCCGTTGAATTAATTGCATAGCAGCATTATCAACGAGTAAAAAATTTAAATAAACTTCAGGGTATTCCAATGATGTTTCCTGAACAGTTTCGCGCCACAAACGCGAGGTAGCAAGTACATTGGCTTTATCAATAGCTGTAAGTTTCTTATTTCTTTTCATGGCATATTCAAAAGCCAATTTTGTTACCCTCGAAATTTCTTCTTTTGAATAAACATTGGTGTCAAAAGCTTTGGTGCCGTCTTCTGTTCTTCCTCTTATTTCTCCGTAATATATTCCACCGGTTAATTCCCTGATTATAATAAAATCAACATTTTCAATTAATTCAGGTTTTAAAGGCGATTTATTAATTAAAGATTTGAAAGTAGTTACTGGACGAATATTTGCATATAAACCCAGTTTTTTTCTCATTTCTAACAATCCCTGTTCAGGCCTTATTTTTGCTTTAGGATTATTATCATATTTAGGATCGCCTATAGCGCCGAATAAAACAGCATCTGAATTCATACATAATTCAAATGTCTCATCAGGGAAAGGATTTCCAGTTTCTTCAATAGCTGCAGCGCCTGTCCATCCAAACCGGAAATCAAATTCATGATTGAATTTTTTTCCTATGGCAGTAATAATTCTTTTTGCTTGTTCTATTATTTCAGGTCCAATACCATCACCTGGCAGTGTTGCAATTTTATATTTCATGAATTATTATTAAATGCATTAAATACCCTTAGTAACCAAATCACCGACTTCTGTAGTTGAATAGCCCATTTGTCCTGCACCCATGCCTTTTAATTTATTGGCAGTAACATCCATAATAGATTTTTCAATTCCTGCGGCAGCTTCATTTTCGCCTAAGTGTTCAAGCATCATAACTGCACAGGCAATTGCAGCTAAGGGATTGATAACATTTTTACCGGTGTATTTTGGAGCCGAACCCCCGATTGGTTCAAACATGCTAACTCCCTCGGGATTTATATTACCTCCGGCTGCAATTCCCATGCCACCTTGTGTAATTGCTCCAAGGTCGGTAATAATATCGCCAAACATGTTTCCTGTAACAATTACATCGAACCATTCCGGATTTTTTACCATCCACATGCAGGTTGCATCAACATGGTAATACTC
>JAFGQQ010000311.1 GCA_016935595.1 Bacteroidales bacterium | reverse complement strand
TACCGGTAAATTAACCCGTCAAAGGCAAGTTTTTCTAAAAGTACCTTGTCTTCGTTCAGACTGCCTGTAAAAGTCTGTTTATTTTTTACGGCTTTAAAATCGAAATCGAATGAACATTCGCTAACCAGTCTTTCAGTATTTTTTATAAGTTGGGGATATTCTTTAAACGAATTCAGCATCTCATCAACGGTATCAATGGTCTCATCAGGCATGGCAAGGTGTTCGGATTTAAGCTGACTGAGTAAAATGTTATTGTCAATGGCCCTGAGGTGCCTGTGTAAAAAAAATCCTTCTGTATCGGGAAAAGTAACTGTTTTTTGAATAATCAATTTGTCTTGTTTGTTTTGAAATTCCGAAGTAAATATTTTCCTCGCCTCTGCAGGTTTAATTCCGATAAATTCATTTTCGTTAAGCTCATTTGCATTTTTACTGCCAAAAGGATATAATACATATGCATAATGAAATGGCGGGGGTGTTTCGGGTATTTTTTCTTTATTGATGTTATGTTGACTTACAAAATCGTTTAATTCCCTGAAACCTTCGTTGTTTCTGGCAATTCCTGTATAAAGATATTTATTATCATTCCTGAACTCAATACCGGCTATGGGATGAATATTGTTTTTCCGGCACAAATTAACAAAATCCAACACACCTGTTGAATTATTGATATCGGTTAAAGCAATTGCCTTAAAATGGTTGTTTTTCGAAATTTTCACCATTTCTTCCAGTGGCAATGTACCGTATCGCAGGCTATAATATGAATGTGCATTGATGAACATAAGCAAAACCTGTTAGGTTTTACAAAATTAATAAATATTTTATACTTTGATTAATTTTTTAATATTATTTTTGATTAATTATTAATCAAGAATTAAATAAATATCTTGCTTCAATTAAAAAATCATTAAGTAACTTTAAAAAATATATTCGAAAAAAATTTTAAAAAAATTCCAAAAATCCTAAAAATTTAATATTGAATAATAGATAGTTATTTAGTTATTAAAATTTTATATGAAAACGATTGCATGTTTATTTTTTATATCAACTTATATTATGTGTTTTTCGCAGGATGCTGTTTTTTATAAATTACCAACTGGTCTTGCTCCGGTAATTGACGGAAAAGTTGATGAAATATGGAACGGAACCAAGAAATATAAGATTGACAATAATTTTATTAATGAAGAACCGTCTCTCAATGATGCCACCTGGCAGGCTGTTTGGAACGACACTGCCATTTTTATTATTGTTGAGATTGATGATGATGACTTTTATCCTTCATGGAAATCTGGACTCGAAAGCTGGCAATCTGATAATATTGAATTATACTTAGATGTTGATAGTATCGAATCCCATAACTTTCCTCTCCCAAGAACCGGACTGTATATGTTTAATCCTGATTATTCCGAATTCGAAAAAGGAAAATTATTAAAAGATTCACTTATATCATATTCGAATACTTATGATGAAAAAAACGCTAACATGGTATTTGAATACCTGGTTCCATTTACAACATTAGTAAATTACAATAACGATATACTAAATCCTTATTTAAATAATACAATAAAATTTGGAGTTGTTGTATCAGATTTAGATAAAAACAACATTACAAGACAAAGGACTGCATGGCCTGATTTTTATGAAGATGAATGGGTAAATCCGGATAAGTTGGGTGAAGTTATTTTTAGCACACAAAAAGTAGTAAAACCAAAAGCCATTATATATAAACTGCCAGCTGGCTGTGAAATAATTGTTGATGGTGAAATTGATGAAAACTAGAGTAATATTGAAAGATATATAATTAATAATAACTATATAAATGAAAATCCAACCTATGAGGGAGCTTACTGGAAGGCTGTTTGGAATGATACAATTATTTTTATACTTGTCGAATTTAGTGAATTTTATCCCCCTCTATGGAGTGATCCCGCACCTGACTGGCATCCTGGAATACCTGAAGTATACTTAGATGTTAACTCAGATAATTTAAATGATGGAGAAGGTCCTGTCAATGAGCCTAATGGACATTATATATTTTCTGTTGATTCCGCTAACATTAATGAACCAATTCCATATTGCATAAATTCATTACAAGAAAGTTATTGTTGTTTTGCGTATGATATTGATAAAAATAATATGTCTATTAAATATATTTTTGAATTTGGGATAGATTTAAATACTCTTAAAAATAAGGATAATATTACTTTCAATCCAAATACAATGTCGGTTATTGGTTTTGATATATATTATATTGATTTGGATTATAGATATTCAGATACAAACAGAATTGTATGGGCAAATACCGGTGAAATTGATGAAAATATGAACAATATGGATGATGCGGGCTTACTTACCTTTAGCTCCGAAGAAATCGAACTGGATTGTGGCACAAAAATTGAAATATACCGCCCTGTTTCTTTTAACATATTCCCAATTCCCGCAACTGAAATAATTTATATATCCAATTCCAATAAATTAGATCATTTAGCGATAATTGATATTAGAGGAAGAACTATAAAAACTATTGAAAATTTTCATTCAGATAATTTAGAAATTAATATTAAAAATTTAAAAACCGGTATTTACTTTATTCAATATATGGATGAAAAAGGACATATTACAACTAAGAGGTTTTTAAAAAAATAAAATAATTATATTTTTATTTTATGTTAACTATTGAATATCAGACAACTAAATAAAAAATTATGGAAAAACTTATCTTCATATTAATAATGACAACCTTTTATAGCATCTTAGTAATTCCACAAGATGCTACATTTTATAAATTAGCCGAAGGTTGTGCTCCGGTAATTGACGGAGAGGTTGATACAATCTGGAATAAAGTTGAAAAACATAGTATTGAAAAAAACTTTACCTGGGACGGTATTGAAGATCAACCTACTCTTAATGAAGCAACCTGGCAGGCTGTATGGAACGATACTGCTATATTTATATTAATTGATGTAAAGGATGATGATTTTTGTCCCTGGTGGTGCACAGGTCAAGCTGATTGGTTAGGTGACAAACCTGAAATTTATTTTGATGTGAATGTGAATAATTTAGATGACGGGCAAGGGCCTGTAAATTATCCTAACGGGCATTATCTATTTGCCCCAAATTTTTATGACCCTGATATACACCCTTATCAGTTCTATCAGTTTTGTGGCATTGAATTTCCTGATTTAAATTTTTGTTATGCCTACAAAATTGACAGTCCTAATTATGTATTTGAATATAATTTTCCTCTAGATATTCTTACTGATAATAATGATAATACCATTGAACCATCGAAAGAGCCAACTATTGGTTTTGATGTTGTTATAATTGATGTGGATAGTGCAAATGGTATTAGAAACAGGGCTGTTTGGATGCAGGACGGAACCGGAGATGTGGCAGACGAGAGTTGGAACAACATGGATGATGCTGGTGAAGTTATTTATAGTATTCAAAAAGTCGGGAAACCAAATGTCTCTATAAAAAAATTACCAAATGGTTGTGAAGTTATAATAGACGGAACAATAGATGATTTGTGGGACCAAGTAGAACCTTACGATATTGACCAAAACTTTTTACCTGACTATGAAGAACCCACGGTCTACAAAGCTATATGGAAGGCCATCTGGAATGATACGGCAATATTTATGCTGGTTTCGGTTATGGAGGATTATTTCTGTGAACCTTATTTTTGTTGCGGGAATATGGGTAACAGAGGAGATAAACCCTTTCTCTATTTTGATATGAATACTTCTAATTTAAACGATGGCGCAGGCCCTGTTGGATTTCCCAATGGGCACTATGAGTTTGCCCCCGGTTCGAATCTCGGAACAAGGCGACGTATTTTATGGACCGATTCCTGGCAGGGATGGCATTATGGACATGCATATTACCTGGAAAATATCTCTTCCGGAGATACAAATATCTATCATTATGAATACTGTATTCCTTTTTCAACCCTGGTAAATTCAGTTGGTAATACTGTTAATTCTCCGGCAGGACAAACCATTGGCTTCGATGTTGAAATTATGGATTCAGATGGTTGTGGGGATAGCAGGATAGTATGGTCAAATAATGGTAAAACAGATGAAAACTGGAACAACATGGATGATGCAGGATTGCTTACCTTCAGCATCGAAGAAATAGAACTGGATTGTGCTACTAAGATAGAACATTATCAACCTGTTTCTTTTACTATCTACCCAGTACCTGCGACTGATAAAATTTACTTATCCAGCATAAATGAACTTGAAAGGATTGCAATAATTGATATTACTGGAAAAACTATTGTAACTATTAAAAATATTCATTCATTTAATTGGGAAATTAGTATTGAGGATTTAAAAACCGGTATTTATTTGATTCAATTCACGGATAAAAAAGGATACATAACTACGGAAAGATTTTTAAAAAAGTAAATTATTTCATGAACTAATTTTTAGTGCAGAGCCGCTGAGATATTAAAAAATATTTATTAATTTTCATAATTTGAATCTAAGTGTCTCAGCTGCTTTTTTTAATCTTTAATTATTTATACTTCCATTATTTCTACTTTACTAAAAAAGCTTTAATCAAAATCATTATAACAGCTACTCCTGCTCCGGCTATAAAAGCAACAGTAATTCCGCCGATTCCATAAAAAAGTCCAATTACCAGGGGACCGAAAGTTTGCCCTAAACGTAAAACCATACTGTTAAGCGACATAAATGTGGCCCGTTCCCGTATCGGTGCAAAACCAACAAGCATATTCTGTATAGTTGGTATCAATAATCCATGTCCCAACCCAAAAGTCATTACCGGAAGTATAATCATTATCCATGATTTGGAAAAACCAATAAAAATCAATGCTATTGCATATACAGCAAAACTGAATATTAATATATTCCCAAACCTGAATAATTTATTTACCCTCCCAAGCTGCGATGAAGTAAAAGCTGTTGTTAATGACATTATTGACATCACCAAACCTATTATGAACGAATTTGCCTTAAATCTTTCCTCAAGCAATAATGGAAAATATGTAAGGTAAACTCCATACAGGATAACAAAAATAAGTACATTAATAATAAATATCCCCCAAACCTTTTTTTGATTAATATTTTTCCATACACTTATTATATACTCTTTCAACACCTGTTTATCTTTAGGCTCGGGATTTTTTAATGCCAAAATAATTACTAGTCCTGCAGGGATAGCCAACAGTGTAATTATAAAAGGATAATTCCAGCCCAGCATAGCCAAAGCGCCTCCGATGAAAGGGTATGAAGCTGTACCAATACTCAGTACGCTGGCATTATATCCCATTGCAGCAGCTCTGTTGTTTCCGGTAAAGAGATCGCCAATCAGAGTAATATTTATCGTACCTAAAGCGGCAGCGCCGGTACCCTGAAAAAACCGCAAAATCACCAAAACTTCAAAATCTCTTGTCAATGTGCACAAACTTCCTGCCAATCCAAATAAAAACAATGAAGGCACTAAAATCGCCTTCCTGCCAATCCTGTCGGCAAGTATACCCATAACCGGAGTTAAAACAATGCCAGGCATAGTAAAGGCGGCAATTAACCAGCCTACCTTTTTCGGTGATATATTAAAATATTTAATTATTTCAGGAAATGCCGGGGTTATGCTGGCTACGCCCATAACAGCAAATAAAGTGATAATAAAAATCAGGTATAAATTTCTATTTCTATAAACCGGGACATTTATATCAGATGTCATATATTTTTCTTTTATTCTTAAATATAACCGAATCAGTATTTTTTTGTTGAACTTATATGAAACATTTTATGAAAAAACGCTAACTTACAAAAAAACAATTTTAATTCTCTTTTCAATATGGAATTATCATATTCCTATATGACAATATTAATTATTACTGTTTTTGCTGGAGTAACACTTGTTATAATAAGTAACCAGTTGAAAATCCCGGCCATTGTTCTTTTGTTAATTGGAGGTGTTGTATTAGGTCCTCAGGTAGC
>JAFGQQ010000310.1 GCA_016935595.1 Bacteroidales bacterium | reverse complement strand
TTAAAAAAGAGATTTAATGCAATCTGTAATGCAAATAAAACCTGATATTGACTTTATAAGACAAGTAAAGAAAAGCACCAAAGCCCCTTTAAAGCAATGTATGCAGTGTGGCAATTGCACTGCTGTTTGTAAATTAAGTCAGGACGAACAGGTTTTTCCGCGGAGAGAAATGATGTGGACGGCATGGGGTTTGAAAGATAAAATCATTGGCAATCCGAATATTTGGTTATGTCACCAATGTGGCGATTGTATGGAGAGTTGCCCGCGTGATGTAAAGCCTTCCGATGTTTTATCCACGCTTCGGCAAATTAATTATTTGTGGTATGCAAGACCTAAGTTTTTAGGTAAATGGTTAAGCAAACCTGTTTATTTACCTTTAGTTGTATTATTTCCTATATTAATAATTACTATTATTTTATATTTTGCAGGTTCGTTTAACCGGCCTGAATTAGATTATATTGATTATTCGGCATTTTTTCCACACGTATGGCTGAACTCTTCATTTACTTTTCTGACTTTTCTGTCTTTTTTTGGAGCATATATTGGGATCAGGAAATTTTGGAAAGACATGAAATTTAATATGTCTGTGGAAAAGAAAAATAGTATAACAAAGAGTTTTATAAGTGTTTTAAAAGAAATAGGACTTCATTCAAAATTTAATTTATGTTCAACTAATAAAAATCATTATTATGCGCATTTAATGATTTTTTGGGGATTTATTCTTTTACTGTTTGTTACGTTGGTTGCTATTGTTAATGTAATATTTTTTGATTATCCGATGCGGTTTTTTCATCCTGCAAAAATTGCGGGTAATTTTTCTTCTGTTTTACTTTTTACAGGAATAGGAATTATGATTTTTAACCGTTTTTTTAATAAAAAATTATATGGATATAGCAACTATTACGACTGGTATTTTTTAATTTCTTTATTTTTATTAACTTTTTCAGGAACTTTAACTGAAATGGCCCGTTTTCTGAATTGGCAAACAGCATATTATATTTATTTTTTCCATTTATTAATGGTATGGATGGTCATTATTTATTGTCCATTTTCAAAATTCGGTCATTTCATTTTCCGCACAGTAGCCCTTGTTTTTATGAAATCAAGAGGAAAATAATTTATTAAAAAAGCAACCCTCCTTCCAATCTATTCATTATAATTGAAATCTGTTATTATCATATTGTTATTAACATCTTGAATAAAAAACTGACAAATTTCCTTAATACTTCTGTCAATTGGAAGAAATTGATACCCTAATGTTTCAACTATTTTATTATTTGAATAATAAGTTATAGAATGGCCTGATTTGGCAGTTTCTTTCGTTATAACAGGTGCGGGATTTAAAATAAATGCCCTTAACTTCTCCAACCGCCAGGCAATACCTGACAGAAAAGGAGAAGCATAAATATTTGGGGGTGAAACGTCCAAATCTTTGGCAATTTTTTGAAATAATATTTTATATGAAATATTTTCTGCATTTATAATAAACCTTTCATTAAAAATATTTTTTTCCATTAAATCAGCCATTATTGTACAAACATCTCTAACATCGACAAAGCCGGTAATTCCTTTGGTGTAAAATTTAAAACCTTGCCAGATTGTTTTAAATATTTTTGAACTGCTTTTTCCCCAATCTCCAGGCCCAAGTATGATTGAAGGATTCACAATAACAGCATTTAATCCTTCTGCTATTCCCCTCCATACTTCAAGTTCTGCATTTAATTTTGAGTAAGCATATATCGATTTTGCATTTTGATTAGTAAGTATATAATTTTCATTAACAGGGTCTTCGTTATAAGGATTTCCAACTGCTGCAACTGAGCTTACATAACATAATTTATCAATTTTCTTTTCAAGAGCAGCGTTTACAATATTTTTTGTGCCTTGAATATTTATATGTTTTATAATTTCTTTTTCTTTCGGATTAAACGAAACCATACCTGCTGTATGATATATTTCATTTGTTCCTTCAAGGGCATGACAAATTGAGTCATAATCTAGAATATCTCCGTTTATCCAGGTAATTTTCGCAAATAGGTCGGAGTAATTATTTGAATAATATGAAAAAACATGTTGAACTTTTAATAAATTGCTATTTTCTCTTTTTAGAGCTGTAACTTTTTTTCCTCTTATTACAAGCTCAAAGAGAAGATGTGATCCAACTAAACCTGTCCCGCCAGTTACTAAAATCATGTTATTTTTATCTCAATAAATATTATAATAAATATATTCTATTTGAAGCAAAACTGAAAGCCGAAATCTATTTTTTCCTCCATATTAATTTTTTTCCAAATCCCATCCTGTTATCAGTATATTTGATAAAAGTCAGTTCAACTGTCCATAAAGTTGTTTTCATTAACATTGCAATTGGAAACCTTTTTAAATAAGCTTTTTTTACTTTTTTTAAATATTCCCCTTTTGGTTGTTCAATGAATCCCTGAAATTGTACACCCCGTATTTTACCAATTATTTTGGTTTCTAATGCTATAGATCCAGCTACCAAATTTTGTTCTTTTGTATCTTTAATATGTTTGGTTGTTTTATCAGATGTAAAAACCAGTATATTTTCATCTTTGATATAAACATAAAAACAATTAGCACAATAAGGTTCGTTATTTTTGCTTGTGGCAATTGTTAAAACGTGATGTTCATGAATAAAATCAACAATTCTTTTATCAATGTTGTTCATTAGAAGAATTTAACTGAAATTAGAATAATTTATTTTTTTATTTCAAGACGAATAACTAATGTATATAATATTCAAAATATTGTTATAGTGTTAAATGGTTAAATTGATTTTTAACAACCTTATAACAATGCGACAATATAACAATTCAACAATATAACAATTTAACCATTAAACTTATAAGTTCTAGAAATATCATTCTGCGGATATTAAAATAATTTTATTAGATTTACTAAGCTCTGAAATAAATTTAGTGCTAAAATAATCATAAATGAAGAAAATATTCGGAATATTGATTTTTTACTCATTAAACTGTTATTTATTTAGTCAAATAAATCCAGATATTTTGCTTATGAAGGAGCATGCACAACTAGAATTAAAAAGTTATGAAAATGTAGTAAATTTTAAAGCTTCAAAAATAGAATACGGGATTGACATTTATTATTGTAGATTTAACTGGACTGTTGATCCGGAAGCACCTTATCTTAAAGGTAAAATTGATTATTACTTTATTTCAAAGGCAGATATCCAAAGCGTTATGCTAGATTTTACCGATTCATTGAATATCGATTCAATTATTTATCATCATAATACGTTAAATTGGGAACATGAAAATAATAATATTGAAATATTCTTAAATACGATTTTGTCTATGAACACATTCGATTCGCTAACAATTTATTACCAGGGTGATCCGACTAAAAATGAACGTTCCTTTACTCAATTATTTCACGAAAATACACCAATCATTGCTACCTTGTCAGAACCCTATGGATCGAAAGACTGGTGGCCATGTATACAAGATTTAAACGACAAAATTGACTCAATAGATATTTTTGTTACAGTTCCATCTGGTTACAGGGTTGCCTCAAATGGATTGCTAGTAAATGAAACAAGTAATTCTCTTGTTACTTACCATTGGAAACACCGG
>JAFGQQ010000034.1 GCA_016935595.1 Bacteroidales bacterium | reverse complement strand
TTCGATTCATCGAACATGTCTTTCCTTCTGTAAACTGCTAACTTAAAATGTGCAACCGCTATTTTTTATCGGTCAATCGGTGAATGACTGAATTAATTCATTGTTTCATCGGCTAATTGCTTTATCGATTAATTAAAAAATTAATTAATTTTTTTACTCATGTCTAAAACCACTATTATTCGGGAATAATATAAATATAAGTTTTTAAATTTTATTAAAAAAGTTTCCAAAGGATATTCATGAAAGACAAAAAAGGATTTACCTTAATTGAATTGTTAATAGTAGTCGCAATTATCGGCGTAATATCTTTGATGGGATTAAGGCTTTATTCAAATCAACAAGATAAGGCTAAAATTGCCTTACTAAAAGCCAATGCTGGAACTGTCCAAACATTAATCCAGTCAGAACTTGCGGATAAAATGATTACTCATGATGAAGCTGCATTATATGTTGCCAATAATGCCGGTTTAAAAAATCCCTTTAATGGGTCGGCTATGAATACAGCAGAATGGTTTCCAGAGATTGCCGACACCCCAGGTGAAATTCAAATTACTTTAACTGCAGGGATATTTTCCATTCAGGGATACGGAGCTGATGGTTTACTTCCCGATATCCTCACCGCCCAAAGATAATTGATTTATGCAAACGTAAGTTTTGCATCTTTCTTGTAATTATTATTCTCCTCCTCCTTAATTGAAGGGAGAGAATTAAGATGTGGGTGATTTGTAGGGGTTCGATTCATCGAACCCGTCTTTCCCTTCTACAAACTTTCAACCTACATTTTTGACTAGTAGACAGGCGGACTGGAAGATTAGTAAACTTGTTTTTAATTCATTAGTAAATTAGGCAATCGGGGAATTTCTTTCTTTTTTCCTTTCTTTTTTTCGACTCGATACTATATACTCAATACTCGATACTATCTTTAAAATTAGCCAATTAAAAAAATTTAAATAAATTTTTTCACTTCATGTCTAAAACCTTTCCAATTCGGGAATAATATAATAGGAACGCATTGATGAAGCAATCACTATATCAAATGTAGGGGTTCGACTCATCGAACCCGATGAATTTGACAAATTCCTATCTGCTCTTATTATAAGACGATATAAAAATTATAAAGGAAAATATTAAATAACAGCCTGGAGGTGATTAACCCGGAAAGAATAAAAAAAGTTGATAAAGGCAAACTATCCGAAAGAATAGGACGCAAAGTTATGGGTCTAAAGCATGATTAATGCCATGACAGCCAAACTGCCGATTTTTGAATGATGTAATTTTAAATAGTTAAAATATTTTTGAAAAAGGAGAAATTTAAAATGATAATGTGGTTAAGAAAAAGTAAAACAGGTTTTACTTTAATCGAATTGATGGTCGTAGTAGCTATAATTGGTGTACTGGCACTTTTGGGATTAAGACTATATATCGGCCAACAGAAAAAAGCCAAAGAAGCAATCATAAAAGCCAATGCTGGTACTGCGCAAACTTTGGTTCAAGCGGAAATGGCAGATGGTCCAATTAGTGGATTGCTTGCTGGTGCTGTTACCATTGCTGAGGCTGCCGGTATGCGCAATCCCTTTGTTTCTGGTAATGCCGTAATTTCTGGAGGTACATTAGTTGCTGGTGCTGTATTAATTTCAGTTCCTGATGGTCATACTGATGATGGAACCTGGTATGAATTTCAAGGTGTTACAGAAAATAATGATGTTGCAGAAATATTTGGCGATGTACTTACTGCTCGAAGATAAATTTAATGTTTAGATAGAAGAGAAGCCCTCTTAAAATTAGAATATTATTTAAGGGGGCTTTTTTATTATTAATTGGTAAACATAATTCTCTTTAATATTTCTAGGTTCAGAATAGGAATTACTATTAAATATCTTTTAAATAGATAGATAATAATTAGAAATAAAGGATACTTTTAATTCGTGGAAAATATAATTTTAAAGGATATCTTTTACAATAAAACACTCATAACCAATTTAAAATTATTGGTATTATTTATCTCTTTATTTATTTATAAATATGTTTACGACTTTAGAGTTAATCAGGAAATGCTTTTAAAGTCATTCGTAATAATACTAATTATTTTATGGATAATGAAAATATTATCCTCAGAAGAAATTGTATGGAAAAGAAATAAATTAAATCTGCCCATCTATCTTTTTATCATAATATTAACTCTCTCTTTATTGATAAGTAATGCAACAAGGGTAAGTTTTGGAGATTACCTAATCTTCATCTCTTATATCATTTTATATTTTATAGTTATCAATGTTATTAAACAAAAAAAAGAATTTGATTCTTTTATCAAAATATTTTTCATAACCTCTTTTTTGGTTTCTGTCTACGCCCTGATTCAATATTATGGCTTGGATCCTTATTTTACTGAACTCAATCAAATTACTTCCACCATTGGTCAAAAAAACTGCGTATCCAACTATCTTGCCATCATACTTCCCGTGGTTTTTTCTTATTTTTTACTGGAAAAGGAAAGGAGAAATAAGTTTATTTATTATTTATTACTATCTGTTCTCTATATCACTTTAATGATTTGTCAGAGTAGAGGCATATGGATTAGTATTAGTCTTACTTTGATATTTGCAATTTATATTATTATTAAATTTAATTTTTTAAAATTATTTCAAGAAAATAATAAATGGCTGTTCTTAGTTTTAGTAACTTTCCTGGTCATTACCATGATCTATTCTACTGATAATTCTCTAAACAAAAGTGCAATAACCGTAACCGAAAGAGCGATTTCAACTTTTGACGAACAAGATCCTTCACTAAATATGCATCTGTTAAAATGGAATACTACAATTAATATGATTAAAGATAAACCCTTATTGGGTTCGGGGATTGGGACTTTTAAAATGAATTATTTGGATTATCAGGCTGTTTTTTTGCAAAAATATCCTGATTATATAAAATATTCCGGTAAGGCTGCCGAAGCACATAATGAATATTTACAAATGGGGGCAGAGCTTGGAATAGTAGGATTAGGGATTTTTTTATCAATTTTTTTTGTTTTTTATTCTCTTGCTTTAAAATATTTAAAGAATAATCAAAACAATCAAGATAAAATAATTGTTTTTAGTTTGCTCATGGGCATCACTTCCTTTTTAATTCATAGCTTGTTCACTTTTCCTTATCATGTTCCCGTTTTAGGTTCAACCTTTTTTATTTTTTTAGGTTTAACTGTAGTGTATATTAGTGGATTTGAAATAAATGAAGTGGATAAGAAAAATATCATAAGAATTAAAATAAATACAAACCAAATGATAAAAAATATCATCATTATACTGACGCTTCTTCTGGCGGTGTTTTTGATTGGTATATTCGTAGTTAAACCTTATTCTGCCGAAATCCATTATTTTAAAGGAATGAAAGATTATGAGAACCAAAACTATAATGATGCCTTGAAAGATTTTAAATATGCTGCTCGGCTGGATCCCAGTAATGGCAGAATTTTACATGGGTTAGGTTCAACATATTATCATTTAGATATTCAAGATGAAGCTCAAAAAATTTTACAAAGAACAAAATATTATTTTAATGATCGAAATATTTATAGAAATCTAGGATTGTCTTATACACAATCTGGTAATTATCAGAAAGCCGAGAAAGAGATTAAGCATGCCATTTATCTCGATCCTAAATTTACCAAAGCTTATATTGATTTGGCTTATCTATATGCTATTCAAAAAGATTATGATAAGGCACTAATAGAATGGAATAAAGTTTTTGAAATAGAACCGGATTTTTCGGAGAAATATAATGTTTTATATTTTATGGGAATAGCATATCAAAAAAAACAAATGCCAGAGAAAGCTTTAGAATATTTTTTAGAAGCTTTGGAATTAGCGCCTGAAGCTAGCCCTATCGAGAAAGAGATAGAAGAAGAAATTAATAAGATTTATGAAAGTAAATTGGAGAATTAAGGCGTGTATGGATTCCCATTTTCATGGGAATGATAGAGAAGATATAGATTCCTGATTTCTCGGGAATGAAAGAAGAGAACCGGGAATGACAAAGAATATTTATTTTCTTTATCTTTCTTAAATCGATACACAATAGGTGATATTTTTTTTATTATCTTGAGTTTTTCTTTTCTTCCTTAACTTGATACTTGTACTATACCAATATCTAATAAATTATTAAATTATGCTATCATGATACTGGAAGAGTTTGCAGTAGGCAAGGTCAACTAT
>JAFGQQ010000309.1 GCA_016935595.1 Bacteroidales bacterium | reverse complement strand
GGATGATGTAACAAACAATATAAAAACAATTAAATCAATTCCTCTTAAACTTAATGCAACTGACTATCCCAAAGAATTTGAAATCAGAGGCGAAGTTTATTTACCGATTGAAGGATTTTATAAAATGAATGAACAACGTTTAAAAAATGATGAACCTCCTTTTGCCAATCCCCGCAATGCAGCAGCCGGAACATTAAAACTTCAAAACTCTGCTATGGTTGCCAAAAGGCCGCTGGATTGTGTGCTTTATTTTCTTTTAGGCGAAAAACTGCCTTATCAATCGCATTACGAAAATTTACAAATTGCCAAAGAGTGGGGATTTAAAATCTCTGAACATATATGTAAGTGCGGTTCCCTGGATGAAGTATATAAATATATTCACTTCTGGGATAATGAACGAAAAAACCTGCCTTTCGAAACCGATGGTGTTGTAATAAAAATAAACCAGTATAAATTCCAGGCAGATTTAGGTAATACTGCTAAATCGCCACGATGGGCCATTGCTTATAAATTTAAAGCAGAACAAGTTTCGACCAGACTTTTATCAATCGATTACCAGGTTGGCAGAACAGGGGCCATAACTCCGGTTGCCAATCTTGATCCTGTTCTGTTAGCTGGTACAACAGTTAAAAGAGCATCCTTACATAATGCCGATCAAATTGAAATATTGGATGTAAGAATTGGTGATACGGTTTTTGTGGAAAAAGGAGGTGAAATAATTCCTAAAATTGTTGGAGTTGATAAATCGAAACGCAGTACTGATAGTAAAAAATTGAAATTTATTACACACTGCCCGGAATGTAACACATTGCTTATTAAAGAAGAAGGAGAAGCAAAACATTATTGTCCGAATGAATATGGATGTCCGCCACAGATTAAAGGAAAACTGGAACACTTTATATCACGAAAAGCAATGGACATTGGAGGAGCTGAAGCCACAATTGATCTTCTTTACAACAAAGGACTAGTGAGAAATATTGCCGATTTATATAAATTAAAAAAAGAAGACCTGGTTAATTTGGAAAGATTTGGGAAGAAATCTGCCGACAATTTAATTACCAGTATTGAAAAATCAAAAAATGTTCCTTTTCACAGGGTGCTGTATGCCATTGGAATAAGGTATGTTGGCGAAACAGTTGCAAAAATATTGGCTAAAGAGCTTAAATCAATTGATAATTTAATAAACGCAAAATACGAAGATTTAATCGAAATTGAAGAAATTGGTGAAAAAATTGCCGAAAGTATTATTCAATTCCTGCAAAATGAAAAAAACTTAAAATTAATTAAAGAACTTAAAGCAGCAGGAGTCAAACTAGCTGAAACTAATCAGGAGCAAAACATTTCAAATGTTTTATCCGGAAATACTTTTGTCATTTCAGGTACTTTTATTAAACATTCGAGAGAAGAAATTAAAAAATTAATAGAAACAAACGGAGGGAAAAACCTGAGTTCGGTTTCGTCAAAAACTAATTATATAGTTGCCGGGGAAAATATGGGCCCGGCTAAACTTGAAAAAGCTAAAAAGCTTAATATTCAAATAATTTCAGAAGATGACCTGATAAATATGATTAATAAAAATAAACTTTTATAATTAACGAAATAAATTTAGTTCAGATTAAACTATTTTATATTTTTATAGGATGAAACCTTCATCATAAAAATACCTAAATTTCAAATCCGGTAAAGATAAAAAAATATGAAAATTAAGATACAAAGCACGGAAGATAAGTTGATGAAGGTTCGCCGACCTGGACAAGTGGTTTGGCTGTGTGAGGGAGGCAACAAAAAAAGATCGAATACATTTAAATTAAAAACATAATAATTACTTGTTTAAACTAAATATTTCAGAATGACAATATTTTCTGGTTTTAGAAAAAATCTGGGTAATTTCTCATTAACCAAAAGACTTAAAAAGTTAAAAAGAGAAAAAAAAGTTTTTAATTTCAAATCGGCCAAGACAGCTGGAATTATCTTTTCTGCAAATAACGAGAGCGACTGGCTGGAAAATAAATTATTTATTGATTTTTTAAAAAGTCAGGATATACAATTGACTATTCTTGTTTACCTGAAAAATAAAAAGTTAAAAAATTATTACACGCACATAAATAAAATAAATTATTTCTCAATTGAAGACTTAAAATGGAGCTATACACCAAAACCCGGTTTTGTAAACAGATTTATGGAAAAAGATTATGACCTGTTAATTGATATGGATACGGAACACAGCTTCCCTACTGCATACATTACTGCCCTGTCAAAAGCTCATTTTAAAGTCGGATTAAAAAACAATGAACATAATTATTTTGATTTAATGATTGATCTGGGTAACTTTAAAAACAAAGAAGAATATTTTAATCAAATTAAACATTATTTGTCTATTATAAATAATTAAGGTTCATATGATACAAAAAAAACTTACCGGTACAGGTGTGGCTATTGTTACACCCTTTAGAAATGATTCGAGTATTGATTTTGCAGCATTTAAAAAACTCATTAATTATGTTATTGAAAATGGCGTGAATTATATTGTTGTGCTTGGTACAACAGGAGAATCGGTTACACTAAATAAAGAAGAAAAAATTGCACTGATAAATTATGCGAACGAAACAATAGACGGAAAAGTGCCTTTAATTGTGGGCATTGGAGCAAACAACACACAGGAAGTTTTAAATTGTATCAATAATTTTGATTTTGATGGTGTTGAAGCAATTTTGTCAGTTTCACCATATTATAATAAACCCACACAGGAAGGAATTTACCAGCATTATAAGATTATTGCAAATACATGTCCTGTTCCTGTAATTTTATACAACGTACCTGGAAGAACAGGTATAAATATAACTTCCGAGACAACCATAAAACTCTCTAAGCATAAAAATATTTGCGCAATAAAAGAAGCTTCGGGTAATTTTCACCAGATTATGGAAATTATTAAATCAGCAGATAACGATTTTATAGTTATTTCAGGTGATGATGCCATTACCCTGCCATTAATCTCAATTGGAGTAAAAGGGGTAATTTCAGTTATAGCCAACGGATTACCAAAGGAATTCAGCACTATGGTAAACTTAGCCCTTGAGGGAAAATTTAAAGAAGCTAATAAAATAAACTTAAAATTACTGGATATTTATAGTAATCTCTTCATTGAAGGAAATCCTGGAGGCATAAAAGCTTTGCTGAATATCTTAAAATTAGTTGAAAATAATTTAAGATTACCTCTTGTACCGGTAAGTAAAAAAACATATCAAAGATTAGCAGAACTGGTGAGTTTGGTGAAAATTTAAATTAGTAATAATTTTCTTAAAAGTTTTAAACTATATTTTCGAATTATTCTATTATAATGTCTGAATTTTTTTGAATTTATTCATTTTTTGTGAATTCATTTATGTATTAAGCTAATTTTGCTAGTTACGAGTTACTGGTTTCTGGTTGCTGGTTGCTTGTTATTATTTTGTTTTGAACTTATTAATTAGAATGGAAATATCGAAATAACTATTGAGTCTTAATAATAAAAAATGTAATTAATTAAAATTAACAAATGAAAAATTATAAAGACTTGGAAATATATACACTTGCTTACAAATTGGCTGTTGAAGTACATAAAATGAGCTTAAATTTACCACATTACGAACTTTATGAACAGGGAAGTCAAATCAGAAGATCAAGTAAAAGGATTAAAGACACAATAGTTGAAGGTTATGGAAGAAGAAGGTATAAAGATGATTTTATTAAATACCTTATTTATGCCCAAAGTTCATGTGATGAAACAATTTCACATTTAAATATGATAAGTGATATTCATTATCCAGATCAACCACTAACATCTTTAATTAATGAATATGACTTTCTTGGAAAAAAAATAAATACCTAAAATAAAAATAACTGTTCCTGGTTTTCAAATAACGAAGGATAATCTTCATCAAACTTTCTGAGCACTTCTGTTATAATTGTTTCTCGCATAAACTTCGATTTATTATTTACCCGGTATTTATCACAAAACTTATTTATTGCAGAAAGCTCATGATTGTTAAAACAAATTGTATACCGGTTTATTCGTTTTAAATTTTCATCTTTCTGACTATTACGATCGGGTTTTATAACCATTTTATACAATTTGTAATTCCCAAGTTTCAAACATATAACAATCTTCTTAAATATTCTATGCCTTGCTAATAAAAGCTTTCAACAATTTATAAACAATATGAAAATATATTTAAAAAATTAAGGTTTTAAATTTCAAAAAAATAAAAAGCTTATAGTTGATAAGTATAAGTCAATACCTGGTCACCGATTACTGATTCCCCTCTTTCCAAAATCCCGCTCATCCTTTAATCCATCTATCCCTTATTCTTCTTTTCCACTTTTTACCAATCAATCCATCCAACATTCCACTCTTCCATTATTTCATTCATCAATTAAAAATCATCAATTAAAAATCATAAATCAAAAATCTACAATCTATAGGGTAACCTTTCCTTTTAAAGCAGAATAAATAGTTGTATGAATTGTGAATAAAATTAAAAACAATTTTCCTTGCTTTTTATAATTATTTTAATACATTTGTTTGT
>JAFGQQ010000308.1 GCA_016935595.1 Bacteroidales bacterium | reverse complement strand
GTTCTAAAACATTCTTTTTCTATTCCAAAATTACGATATAAACCGGATATTTTGGCAACAAAAAAAGTTATTGATTTGATTGAAAAAAAAATTATATCAATTTAAATTTTATAAAGAAGGTGCTTTAAAATGGCAGGATTATATTGTTGAAGCCATAAAATGCCATTACAATTTCACACCTAATACACGTTAATCATTATAAATTAATACATCTATAAAATATAAAAAAATGAAAAACTGCTATTTAAAAAAATGGTATTTTGATATTCTCACTCCTGATAATGAATTGATATACTTCTATTTAACTAACATAAAATTCTTTAACTGGTCAAGTACATTATTTAATTTACATTATATTAACGAAGAACAACACTTATCAATTTCAAAAAAAATTGAAAATAAAACCATTCGAACCATTGAAAATGATAAAGTTATTTTTGTTGATGGTTGTGTTCAATTTATTAATGAAGTGTTTTTAATAAACTATGAAAGTAGTGATTTAAAAATTAACTTAATTTACAAGGATTTGTATTCTAACAAAGCATCTTTAAGTCAACAATTTATTCATTATAAAAGAAGTAAAATAGATTGGTATCCAATTATAAATAGCGGATTAGCGTGTGGCAATTTGATAATTAATGATAATCAGATAATGATAAATGGATATAAGGGTTATGCTGACTTTATTCATTCTACAATATTTCCATTTAAAATGCCTATCTCCATATTACACTGGGGAAGAATGCATCATGATAAAATAGATTTATCATATAGTATTGCTTATAATTCAAGTAAGAAGCTATACTGGTCTAAAATGATTGCAAGATTGGAACAGAAAATTATCGAATTTAATAATATTGATATTGATATAACTAAAGAAAAATATTTTGATAAACTAAATATTCATTGTCCAGATATTTGTTTATTAAAAGCTAAGAATGATAAAATTGAAATTAACATGGAAATAAATAATGAGAAAGTCTTTAGAGATACTCATTATATTGACGAATATAAAGACATCCAAAAAGCTTATTTTAAAGTGATTAAATATTCGTTAAAAAATATATGTGGAATTAAATTTTTATCCAAAGCCAAGATTTCAGCAAATATTAAAGAGTTTGAAACAATTGAAGATGTAAAAGGAATAGGGGAAATTATAAAATTTAAATAATAAAAAAGCAGGCTTATAAGCCGGATTCTGTACCCTGAAAATAGATCTCGTCGGTATTCAGGACTTCTATCATTTATCTGGTTTCTGGTTCACACCAGAATTCATGCGGCCTACCCCCCGGCAACGGACGGGCAATCCTTAAATGCCGGTATACATGGCCTTGCAACCCATAAGGTGGACAGCTATCGATGTTGCCACCGATACTGGTGGGCTCTTACTCCACCTTCTCACCCTTGCTCATCGAAACCTTGGTGAAGGTGAGCCTTCCCTTTAGCTTCGATAAGTAGTTATTTTCTTCTCCACTTCTATGCCTTCACAAGCATCTTCCGTTTTGGAAGTATGGTGCCCTGTGTTGTCCGGACTTTCCTCCTTTGTCCGCCATATCATAAGCAAAGGCGAACCCTGCTTACTACAACGAACAAAAGCGATAGAACAGCCTGCTTTTTAATAAAATGTATTAATCAGCTATTAATTAATTTGTAAGAACTCAAATACAAAATTAAAAGTTATTATAATAATATTATATAGTGAATTATTTTTTAATCATTAATACAAGTAAACCATTGTTGCTCCATAACCATATTCTTTAAATGAAGCATCCTGATATTTACATTTTGGATAACGATTATCAATATGTTTTCTTAACTCATAACGTAAAGTTCCGTTTCCAACTCCATGAATAAACACTACTTTTTTAATATTATTTCTTAAAGCGCCTTCTAATGCTATTTTAAACCTGCTCATCTGTATTTCTAGAATTTCGCTGTTGCTTAATCCTGCATGGTTATCTACCAATTCTTCAATATGAAGATCGATTTCTTCTATTTCTGGTTTTTCCTGTTTTATAAGCTTTGGCTCAGGCAGGTCTTTTTCTTTAATTACCTTTTCAACAGAGCTTTTGCTGATATTCTCCAATTCTTTTATAAAAATGTCATCGGTTAAATTAATGATTATTCCTTTTGTTTCGAAGAAGTCATTTTCAATTAAAGCAGTTTCATCCATAATCTCAAATGGATCAATATGGATTTTTTTTATAAAAGGCGGAATTTCTTTATATAAATGAATTTGATAAAATAATGTTTGTGTTGTGATGATTAGTTCTTTATTTAATTCTTTATTTGACAAATACATAAAATTAATCTTTGTATTTGCGCCTAAAATGCCAGCATCAATATGTTCCTGTTTTTCATTTTCCAGTTTTGAAAGAACATAAAGAACCTGATAATTTGAGTTATTAATTAAAAATAAATCAAATCCGTTTATAAAATTACTGTTTTTAAAATCAGGAATTAATGCAATAAATATTTCCGGATTATCATTACCAATAATATATTCTCCTACTTCGGTATTGAAAACCGATTCAACTTCTTCTTCAATTTTTTCATTAAAATTTTCATTATCAGAAAATTCAATATTTTGACTTATGTCCTCTCCATCCTGAATTTTAACTAATTCAGATACCAGTGTAGGTACTTCAAAACCATCTTCTATCTCAACATTTACAAGTGATTCACTGACTATTTTCTTTACTATTCCCTCGCCTACATCATTTAAAAACTTTACTTTATCGCCAATTTTAAATTTCATAGAGAAAAATTGAATTTTAACAATACAAATTTAACTAATTTTGCACCAATTATAACGTAAAAATATTTATTACAGAAACTTATAATATTATTAATTTCATAAGAAATATTCAACTAAACAATTGAAAATAAACCAAGTAAATATAAACGATTATACTTACACACTACCAGAAGAACAAATTGCAAAATATCCTTTGGAAAAAAGAGATAAATCGAAATTATTGGTTTATAAAAAAGGCCAAATAAATGAAAAAATCTTTAATAAAATAACTGAAGAAATTCCATTTAATTCCCTTTTAATTTTCAATAATACTAAAGTTATTAGAGCCAGGTTGTTCTTCACAAAACCTACAGGAGCTAAAATTGAAATATTTTGTCTTGAACCTCACATGCCTTCAAACTATGAACAAGCATTTAATTCTAAAAATACTTGCATTTGGATGTGCCTGGTTGGAAATTTAAAAAAATGGAAATCAAATGAACTAATAAAAAAAGTTAATTATAGAAATGGTGTCTTAAACTTAAAAGCAACTCTTTTAAATAATTATAAAGCTTACCAGGATATTAAATTCAGCTGGGATAATGAAGAAATCACCTTTGGTAAGATTATTGAATTAGCTGGTAATATACCAATACCACCTTACTTAAAAAGAGAAGCTGAAGAAATTGATATATTCAGGTATCAAACTGTTTATTCAAAAAATAGAGGATCGGTTGCTGCACCAACAGCTGGCTTACACTTCACAAATGAAGTATTAGAAAATATTCGAAAAAGAAAAATAAAAATAAAAGAGATTACTTTACATACTGGTGCAGGTACATTTAGACCTGTTAAAGAAAAGAATATCCTGAATCATGAAATGCATACTGAATTTTTCAGTATTCATAAAGACACTCTTATTTCAATTTATAATAACCAAGAATATCTAATAAATGTTGGAACTACAACACTAAGAGCAATTGAAAGTCTTTACTGGTTAGGCATTAGAGCTAAAAACATTAATAATGAAGACATTCCTTTAATTAGTCAATGGGAACCCTATTCAAACCTAGAAAAAATTTCACCTAAACAATCAATTGAAAATCTGATCAATTTTTTAGAAAATAACAATTCTGACATTTTAAATGCAAAAACTCAGATTATTATAATGCCGGGTTATTCATTTAAATTCACCAACGGAGTAATCACTAACTTTCATTTACCCAAAAGTACATTGTTACTTCTTGTAGCAGCTTTTGTTGGTAAGGATTGGAAAAAGATATATGATTATGCTTTAAAAAACCGTTTCAGGTTATTAAGTTACGGTGACAGCTCAATATTACTAAAATAAAATTATATCTTAACTATTCAGGCCTTTGTTGGAAATTATTAAATTAATTTTACTGTAAAATTCCTTTTTCGAAAAGATATGTTTATTCATAATATTCCTTATACTCATTAATGGCAGTAGTTAAAATTTCTTTCGCTTCTTTTTCATCTTCAATGCCTTCAATCTGAATTTGACCTGCACCTTTATAATTTAAGAACCATATTTCTAAAATATCTATTATGCCAGAATATTCGTTATTTAATTCTTTTAAGGTGTTTACATTATTTAATGGTGATCCGGGAAAAACTGCTATTAGCTTATCATCTCTTTCGCCGTTATCTAATAATTTAATAACACCAATTAATTTTGCTTCAATTAAGCTTCCGCGGGCAACTGCAGGTCCTAATAAAATAACATCTAAAGGATCGCCATCCCCACCTGTTTCTAAAGGCAATAAACTTTTAGGTACCATTCCGTAATTTCCAGGATACCCCAGGTAATTAATTTTTCTAGGACTATCATTTACATTTTCCAATATCAATTTTCCGTAAATTTTATCAACTTCCCATTTTTCAATAGTTCCTGCTGGTATTTCCACTATTACATTAATATTACCATTATCATTTACCGGTTTAAAATCGGTGATATAATTAATTTTATTAATTGAATCCTGTAAAGAATTTTCGTTGGCCTGTTCACCTTCGATTTTAACAATATATTTACATGATAAAACATTACTTAATAAAATCAGAAAAACAAATAATATATATGAATTAACCTTAAGTTCCACATTTCTTATAATCATATTTTTTAATTTTAAATTAAAAAAATTCCTGCGACATTTTATTTGAAGAATTAAAAATAATTCAAATAATTGTTAAATTTTTCAATAGTTGGATGATTATTGAACTTTATATTGGCTTTCAGAATGACAATTTTTTGAGATGTAGCCTTTAATCCTCTTTCTGTAATAATATT
>JAFGQQ010000307.1 GCA_016935595.1 Bacteroidales bacterium | reverse complement strand
GCGTCCATCTCTTCAGTCTCGTACGATTGTTTAAATGCCTGTAATTTTTCACTCCATGTATTTTTTATAATATCCTCTTTTATTTCATTCTTTAGCGCTTCCCATTCGGTTATATAGTTTAATTTGTTTAATTTTTCCGCAATCTTAATCCCCCTGTCAATTGCAACCCAGCAAAGTACTTTTGAAAAAGTAAAATGTTTTTCTTCCCTGCTTATTTCCCAAATCCCCAAATCGGGCTTCTTCCAGTTATTTTTTACAATTTTTGCAATGCTTCTCACCAGCGTCCAGAGTTCCTCGGTTCCTTCCTGTGAATGTTGATAGAGCTGGAAATTCTGAAAAATAACATCCATTAACACTCCATAAATATCGTTTTGTTTAAGTTCATGTCCTGAATTCCCAATCCTAACAGGCATCGAATCTTCGTAACCTTGCAAGTGATCCAATATTGTCTCGGTTAAAATTTTTTCTCCACGTATTCCGTACATAATTTGTATTTTTTCATCTTTAACAGGAATCAGGTCAACTATAAAATTTAAAAACCGCCTTGCACCGGTATTATGTCCCATAATCATTAACACTTTTATGATCATAGAGGCATCCCTGATCCAGCAATAACGGTAATCCCAATTCCTTGCCCCGCCAATAGTTTCAGGTAAGGAGGTTGTTACTGCAGCTAATATCGAACCACTCTTCTGATAAGTTAATAATTTTAATACCAAGGAACTTCTTATAATTTCTTTGTTGTATTTATTAAACCTGATTGTTCGTTCAACCCAGTTCATCCAGTACACTTTAGTTCTTTGAAGCTTTAGATAAATTTTATTAAGCTTCATTTCTTCAATCTTCTGGTTATAGCTTATTAAAAAATATGCATCCCTGTTAATCGTAAAAATTTCTCTATTTAAAAGCTTCTGAGAATCAAGATTCGTATATAAGTATAAAGAATCATAAGTTCCTTCAGTTGTATAACTTTTAATAAAATCTTCTTCAATTATGTTGATTGTTTCATTTATTGACCAAACCAATTTCGGATTATAAATGAATTTTGCTTTTGGCTCGCCTGATATGTGTTTAATATACCTGATTAGATCGGGAGGTGTAAAGTATTCACCCTGGTCTGTTAAAAAACGAGGCATAAAATCAATTACTTCAAATGCATCATTACCACTTTTAAAAATGGTAGATAATATATTGGTATTCTCAATATATGACTGTGATATTTCATATGAATCATCAACTTCTATTGAAAATTCACCTCCTATATCCTTATCAATTATTTTGGCGAAGATAGAAGATGAATTAAAATCGGGCAGGCACAGCCAATCAATTGACCCTTTATCAGAAATAAGTGCAGAGCTTCTGCAATTTCCTACAACACCATAATTTAAATTATCCATATAGTTACACAATGAATATTAAAGGCATTAATATACAAAGAAAATATTAATATCTTAAAATTAATAATAAAATTATTTGGAATTGATATAGATAAAAATCAATAAAATTTCTTTCTAATTTTTATAACTGTTTAACCAATCTTCTATACCTTTTATCCCGCCTAATTCAGCAATATCTGAAAATACAACATCAGCTCCATTTATGGCTAATTCTTCAAAATTATTTTCCCTGGCTAAACCTATTACCATTGCAAAATTACCTTTCCTTCCTGCTTGTACTCCAGAGACAGCATCTTCTACAATAACTGTTCTCTCAATTGAAGCATTTAAATTCTTTGCTGCAGCAATAAAAATATCGGGTTCGGGTTTGCCTTTCAGATTTAGTTTTGCCGAAACCACTCCATCAACCCTTGTGTTAAATAAACTGCTAATACCTGCTGCTTCCAGAACAGCCAAACAATTTTTACTGGAAGATGCAACGCCAATTTTAATACCGGCGTTTTTTAATTCTTTTATTAATTCAATAGTTGATTGATATACCTCAGCCCCGTCCCGTTTCAATATTTTATTAAATTCATCGTTTTTCTTGTTTCCTAATCCGCAAATAGTTTCTTTATCAGGAGGATTATCAGGAGATCCAAAAGGAAGATAAATTCCCCGTGATTGTAAAAATGATTCAACGCCTTTGTATCTTGGTTTTCCATCAACATAGGGCAGGTAATCTTTGTTATGGGTAAATTCCCGGAATGGTTCTCCATACTTTATTTCCCGTTCATTCAAATACCCGTCAAACATTTCCTTCCATGCTTTAGCATGAACGAGTGCAGTTTTGGTAATGACTCCATCTAAATCGAAAATTACTGCATCAAAGCTTAATTTTTTCATTATGTAAAGCTTTATAAACTTCTCACTTTTTTCCTAAAACCAAAAAAACCTCACGTCTAAAAAAGAGTTCTTTGTCTTTATAAAATAAAAAGCAAGAAATGTCAGGATCATTCAATCCTATATTTAAAAGATTATTGATATTCTCTAAATTTTCTGCTGTTTTAACAGCATGGTTTAAATATTCGTTCATGTTTAAATCAACAAATAAGGCAAATTGTTTAACTATTTCCATGCCAGACTTTTGAAATAATTCAATGAATTCATCTTTACTTAAAGCACGATTATGACTTATATCTATTTCCTTATCAAGGTTTTCAAAAAACTCATTCACTTTTTCATCTTCATACGCACAAATATCCTGTGTAGAAATCTTGCCTCCTTTAATTAAGCATCTTACCATTTCACCCATTACTTTTTCTTTTTCTGT
>JAFGQQ010000306.1 GCA_016935595.1 Bacteroidales bacterium | reverse complement strand
GAGCCATCAGTCAGAATATAATAATTCAGCCCGCCATCTCTCGAAAGTCTTACTTCAAGTTCCTGTGAAACATCAATACCTGTTGTAATCCAGGTTATAGTGTGTTGTGAACCTACTGTCCATTGTTCTCCTCCGTTTGGAGAAGTAACCTGGATACTTTTTGTGGCAGGTGCAATTGTAAACCTTTCATCACTTAAATCATTAATTGCAGAATTAGTTGAACTAACTACTTTAATCTGAACATTTGAAGAATTCTCATTCGGAACTGTCCAGGAAAAAGTTCCAGAACTTGCAGTAACATTAGTTTCAATTAAATTATTAATAAAACCGTTAATTACATAGTAAATATCAACTGTTGAAATTCCGGCACTTGTCCAGGTAATGTTTTGCTGCGAACCCACTGCAAATTGTTCTCCGCCATTCGGGCTTGTAACAATTATTGAAGGCTCAGCATCAAAAATAGTCTGTGCTTTTAAAAATACATATTTATCTTCAGCGTCGCCTGATGTTATTCTTAAAGAATCGAAATAGGTAAGCCCATCATTTTCCTGTCCGGTAAAACGAACATAAACCAAACGGTTATTCTCACTTACCAAATTATAAGGAATGGTAGTAGAAGTATAATAAGAACCTCCGCCATCAACAGATAAATCGTATTTACTGTCAAAACTATTTGTAAGTGTTACATCTTCGTTAAGATTTGAACCAGATAATGTAAAGGTTTTTACATTTCCTTTTCCTCCGGCTGTAATTGTTCCAAAATCAACAGTGTCAACATCGGTATTAAGAACTGGTGTTTGCGTTGCAGCAATAATAGAAAAAGGAGCATTACTGGCATCATTGTTTAATAAATTTAAGTTATCAATAACACCGATAATAACTGTGGAAGATACTATGTCTGGAACAGTCCAGCTATAAGCGCCGGTAGTAGCATTAGCGCTACTCGCAATTGGAGTCCAGCTTGCCCCGGCATTTAAAGAATAGGCAATCTGAATTGTTTCAATACCTGTGCTCATCCAGGTAATGTTGTAAGTTTGTCCTGCCGTAAGTATTTCACCTCCATTGGGTGCTGTAATACTAATAGTAGACTGAGCATTTACACTATTAATTAAAAAAGTGCAAAATAAAAATGCTAAAAAAAGGTTCTTCTTCATAATTATTGTATTTAGTTAAACATATTAATCTTAAATTACATCAAAAAAAGTACAAAAATAATATTATTTCAATAAGTTTAATTATCTGGTATTATAGGTACAAAACCCTATATTACAGAAGATTATTTTTTATGCATAATCTGGTTAACTCAACCACATTATGAACTTCAAGTTTTTTCATAATGTTGTTCCGGTGATTATCAACTGTTTTTTTGCTTATAAATAAACTTCTGGCAATTTTACTGTTTGTATATCCCTCGCATAAGAGTTTAATTATTTCAAGTTCCCGTTTGGTTAATGATGAAATTCTCATCATCTCGGAAGAATTAATTTCAACTGTTTTATTACTTTGTTCAAAACCATCCTCTGAAAAATATGTTTTACCTTTTAAAATTTGCCTGATAGCAAAAATCAGTTCATCACTATCGCAGGTTTTATTAACATATCCCTTTATACCCATGTCCCTAACTTTTTTCAAAATACTTTTTTCCTTATACATTGTAAGAATAAGGATTTTAATCCCTTCATATTTTTTTAACAATAATTCTGAAGCTTGTAATCCATTCATTTCGGGCATTTCGATATCTATTATACATATATCAGGAATAACGGTTTCAACATAACCTACTAATTCTTTCCCGTTTTTTGCCGTGCCAATAACTTTTAATCCGGGTTCTGAATTAATAATTTTCGATAACCCATCAAGCATAATTTCATGATCATCGGCTACAATTATTGTATATTCTTTGTCAATCATCATTTATAGTTTAATTTTTACAATAGCAGTTGTCCCATTAGCGGCATCCGACTCAAGGTTTAGCTCACCTTTTAAGGCATTTATCCTGCTATTCATATTTAAAATACCAATACCATCAGACTTTTCAGAATCAATTCCTTTACCATTGTCATGCACCATTAATATGCAGTGAGTATCATTTTTAATTAATTGTATTTCCACCAGCGTTGCCTCAGAATGTTTAATAATATTATTGATTAGTTCCTGTGTAATACGATATAAACCTATTTCAATATTCTGAGGTAAACGTTCATCCATATTGCTGTGTTGAAAATTATAGCTAATCTCCCCACCAGAAAAGCTTTTTTCTAACATATCTTCAAGCGCCTCAACCAGACCGTACTCAGTTAAAGCCCTTGGCATCATCTGGTGCGAAATTGTGCGTACATCATTTGCTGTATCAATTATCAGGCTTTTAATTTTATCCGTTTCCGGTTTTAAGTCTTCAGAAATTGAAATTATTTTTTTTACCAGGACCTGGAAATTTAAGTTTATTGCACTGATTTGCTGGCCTACTCCATCGTGAAGTTCTTTTGCCACCCTTTTTCTTTCTTCTTCCTGCGCAAAAATCACTGCTTCGAGGCCCTTTTCCTTTTCATGGATTATTGCCTGATCTTTTTCTTCAACAGCTCTTTGCTTTATCCGTTGCATTACAATCAATACTATTAAGATAATAATAATTGCAAAAACAGAAACTGCCCATATCCATTTCTGGCGTTTACTGGCAGATAAGCGGGCTATATAGTATTCCTTTTCAATTCTTTCTTTTTCGGCTTTTTCAAGGATAAGTTCCTTTTCCTTTTGCTCAGTATCAAATCTTACCTGCATTTGGGCAATTTGTTCGGTTTTTTTGATATTAAGCATAGAATCTTTTAATGAAGCATATTTTATATAATATTTTAAAGCTTCGGGAATATTTCCTTTAGCCTGGTTCAACTCATAATACCGGTACCAGGTCTCGTTTAAAAATATATTTTGCTTAAAATTTTTAGCTAAAAAAGCTGCACTGTCGAGCATTTGTTTTGCTTTGTTAAATCTACGAGTTTCAATATATACTTTGGCAAGATTGTTATATACTATTGCTTTTTGATCGTCATCAAGATATCCGTTTATTGATTGTGTAAGATATTTTTCTGCTTCATTCCATTTACCTAACTTAATATATGTATTACCTATATTTGACATCCATTGAGAAACATAAAACAAGGTCCCGGCCTTGTTAAAATAATTAACTGCTTTCCGGTTGTAATAAAAGGCGCTGTCAAAAATTTCCTGTTCATCAAACAAGATACCGATTCTTCCGTAAATCAAGCCTATTTGTTCATATTCCTCCTTTGTGCCCAGTATTTTTAAAGCCTTTTTTTGCCAGTCGTAGGCTTCATTATAATTATTCAGCTTATTATGAATATATCCGATTAATGACATTATTTTAGCCATTTTTACAGTATCTGCTTCCAGCTCGTTAACTTCCAACGTTTTCAGGGCATATTCCAGTGCTTCAGGAAACCATCCTTTGTCGATATAAACATTAGTGGCATTAATATAACCGTATGATGTCCAGGGATGGTTTAGCTTAACTAAATTATCAGAAGAAAGGATGTAATACTTTAAAGCTGAATCAGAATTGAATATATCATAAGTAAGTCCTAGGAATAACTGTGCCTGACCAATACCTTCAACATAATCCATTATTATGGATGTATCAACTGCCTCCCGGGCATATTTTATTCCAATTGAATCGCCATGTATATAGTAGTAGCGTGATATATTTATTAATGTACTTACTTTATCTTTTTCTTTGACTATAGTTAATTGGTTTAATAAGCTGTCGATCTCGGCTCCATCTGAAATGTTGAAAATAAACATTAATAATATAAGATAATTGAAGTAAAATCGTCTTCTTTTTTTTGCTTCTGTAATAAAGGTTAACCTCATTAAAATCAGAATAAATTTTGATGGTTAAGATTGTTCTATTATTTTTGCAATTTACAAAATATCAGGTAACGGAATGATTTGTTTTTATAAAAATAGTAAAGTTAATTCTGGCCGTCTTATCAAAGACGAATGGAAAAGATATATCCCGGGGATTAAATAAATTACAATAACTATAAAATTATTACTTGCCCGGGCTGAAAAGTCCGGGTTTTTTATTTTAAAATGATGTCCTATTTTACATATAACATATTATTTTATAATATAAAAAAATTATTACTCTGCTTTATTTTTAAGGAGCCCGGATGGTATACATCATCCGGAAATAGCCTTTAATAAGGTATTCTATCTGAATACCGCTGTTTTAATAGCATTAGTTGCAGATAAACAGTAAATCATGTTTTACTACATATACCTGTATATTCAGGACAATACATTTAAAAAATATAATTATGGAAACATTAAAAACAATAGTACAAGGAACAAAAGCAATTCTTTCGCATGTTTGTGAGGGAAAAGTGTTTTATATAATACAAATAGCCAGTCATTTATACCAGCTTGAAATTAACAGCTGCAGCGATGACTGGAAAGCCACTTACCTAATGCCTGAATTTAAAGCAATACAATTAATGCGGTGGATTAGAAAAGGGTTGGAAAATGATGATGGCAGTTTTTTACTACTAAAGTAAATACTAACATAAATCTTTGTTTAACTGTCCTGAACTTAACTCAACTTATGAAATATTCTTTTAATGTGCTTAAATGATTATTAAAAATGCGATTTAAGTGTTGGAAAAAATATTAGTAATCAGAATGGTATACCTAACAGGTATTAAAAACTAATTGATATAGTTCAGGATGGTTTTTGTTTGATTTATTTTACTTTTTTTAAGTAAAGTAATAATTATTATTTTCATTAAAGTAATCAGGTATAATAAAATAATTTTTATCTAAGTAATTATTTCTTTATCTTTATTTAAACCTAAAAATACCTATATGAAAAATACTACATTTTTATTTTTTGGAATTAGTTTATTAATCCTGGTTCATTTTAATTTAAAAGCAACCACAAATTCTTTTTCAGTTATTAAAGACATTGAATGGACAAAGGTCGACGGAATTACCCTTACTATGGATATATACATACCACAAACAGGTAAAGAAAAATATCCAGTTATTATAATTTATCATGGAGGTGGATGGCTGATAAATAACAAAATGGTAATGGACAGCATGTCGGTTTATCTCGTTGAACACTCGGAATATATTGTTTGTAATGTTAATTACAGGTTGCTTGGCGATAATAACAACACAACCAAAATAAACCAGATCCTTGAAGATGTTTTTGGAGCTGTAATCTGGGTTAAAGAAAATATATCGAAATACAAAGGTAATCCCGATAAAATTGCTGTTACAGGCGACAGTGCAGGAGGTCAAATGGCTGCCATGGTAATTCTGAATGGTAAAAAACTAATCTCTTCCGGATTTAATGCCAATCCCTTAGGTTTTAATCCGAGTTACCTTCCGGAAAATATTACAGCCGAAGAGTATGCCGGTAAAGATGAAATTGAAGTCCAGGCTGCAATCTTAAGTTATCCTGCAGTTGATTTATATTCGAATGGTTTTGAAAGTTTTGAATCGGACTCAAATATTTTCTGGCTATTTGCCGGGATTAAGGCCCGTGGAATCTTTGGGGATTCAATTAACGCAAAAGAAAACCCGGAATATTATCAGATGGTCTCTCCTATTTATAATATTCCTGATGTTACAGAACGCATGCTACCTCCGCAATTTTGCCTTGTTGGTTCAAACGACCAGACCACAAAACCGGAAATAATTAAACAATACGTGGCAAAATGCAAGGAAAACGGACAGGATATAGAATACTGGGAATATGAAGGAAAACCTCACGCTTTTCTTGATTCATGGAATAATGAATTTTTAGGTACAAATTTCAGGAGAGATGCCCCCACAGCGCTGGATAAAATGATTGAATTCCTGGATTCGGTTTTTTAATTATTTATAACAATATATTAACTTCCAATAAAAAGGCTTTTGGCAGAAAATTCCGGATCGCATGTAAGATTTACCCGCAGCTTTCGAAGTCCGGCTTCATCGCCTGGTGTTGGTATATGGGTTAAATGTACTTCACAATTTTTTAAACATTCCATTTTATCTAATGCCAATTGTGCAGCCGGATTTGATAAAGCACTTATGCTAAGCGATATTAATGTCTCTTCGAGGTCAAGGCTGACCATTTTACCTTTTAAAATATCTTTTTTAAGATAAGCAACCGAGTCGATTATATTTTTTGGCAACAAGTATATATTATCAGGTATTCCGGCCAAATGCTTCACTGCATTTATAATAAGACTTGATGCCGCATGTAAAAGCGGTGAATTTTTGCCGGTAATTATTGTTCCATCCTGCAATTCAATAGCTGCGCCGCAAAAAATACCCTCACTTCCTTTTCCTTTGCTTCTTGCTTCACTTGCAGCCTGCCTTGCAGGTAGCACGGTAGTTCGGTTTTCAACTTTTGCATCAACTTTTTGCATTATAATTTCTGCACGATCAAGTATATCCTTGTCTACCAGCCCCATTACATATTCAACAGCACATCTGAAATACCTTCTGATAATTTCCTGGTGCGACGCTGCTTGTATTATTTCATCATTTATAATCCCGGCGCTGGCACAATTCACACCCATGTCAGTTGGTGACTGGTACATAGCTTTTTCGCCGGTAATCTTTTCAATAATCCTTTTTAACAGCGGAAATGCTTCAATATCACGGTTATAATTAACTGTTTCTATAGAATAGGCTTTTAAATGGTGATTATCGATAAGAACTACATCATTCAAGTCAACCGTTGCAGCCTCATAAGCAATATTTACTTTATGGTCAACGGAAAGGTCCCAGATTGGGAATGTTTCGAATTTTGCATATCCTGCTTTTATACCCTTTTTGTATTCATGGTATAGATTGCACAGGCATGTAGCCAGTTTGCCACTGCCGGGGCCAGGCCCGGTAACTATAACAATAGGTTTGGTAGTATGAATATATTCATTCGATCCATACCCGTCATCGCTGACAATTGTATCAATATTTGCAGGATACCCTTTAATGGAATGATGTGTATAAACTTTAACGCCATTAAGTTCAAGTTTATTTTTAAATGCTTTAACAGGAGGCTGATCCTGGTAACGTGTAATAACAACCGCAGTTATATCAATCCCCCATTCCCTGAAATCATCAATAGTTTTTAGAGCATCTACATCGTAAGTAATCCCGAAATCAGCCCTGATTTTTTTTCTTTCAATATCTCCTGCATGTATACATAAAATCACATCAATTTTATCTTTAAGCATTTGCAATAACCGCATTTTTACATTCGGGTCAAATCCGGGCAGTACCCGTGCAGCATGATAATCGTTTAATATTTTCCCGCCAAACTCTATATATAACTTATGGTTGAAACGGTTTACCCTCTCAAGAATTGCTTTTGTTTGAGCATTTAAATATTTCTCATTATCAAAACCAGTATAATTCGTTATTTTCATTATAATTGAACTCTTTTACCGTTGAATTAAAAAACTTTCAAGATAATAAAAAAAAGTCTCCTGACTTTCTTTTATTCAATATACTTTAAGAAATCGACACTTTAAAATTAATATCATTCATTTCAAATTACTATTATTTTACCTGCCAATTTTTATTAATTTTAAAAACAAATTTTTAAAACCCTGGTTTTCTGTATATGATTGATCATAATACCATTGAAAGGATTCTTGATGCTGCCGATATTGTAGAGGTAGTGAATGATTTTGTTAATTTAAAAAAACGCGGGGTAAATTATCTTGGATTATGTCCTTTTCATAACGAAAAAACACCTTCATTCACTGTTTCTCCGGCAAAAGGAATTTTTAAATGTTTCGGCTGCGGAAAAGGGGGTAACCCGGTTAATTTTATTATGGAGCATGAAAACCTTTCCTACCCTGAAGCGCTTCGTTACCTGGCAAAAAAATACAACATTGATATTGTAGAAAAAGAACTTACAGAAAAAGAGCTGGAACAAAACAATGAAAGAGAAAGTTTACTTGTAGTTAGTGCCTTTGCCACCCATTTTTTTATAGACTGCCTTTTTAATAGCGAAGAAGGAAAAGCAATCGGGCTAAGTTACTTTAAAGAACGCGGTTTCAGGGATGACATACTTAAAAAATTTGAACTGGGCTACAGTCCCGACAAACGTGATGCATTTACAAAAAAAGCCCTCCAGGAAGGCCATAAGCTCGACTTTTTAGTTAAAACCGGTTTAACCATTCAGAAAGATGATTTCACTTTTGACCGGTTTGCCGGAAGGATAATTTTTCCCATCCATTCATTATCGGGTAAAGTAATTGCTTTTGGCGGCAGGACTTTACGTACGGACAAAAATACAGCCAAATACCTTAACTCGCCCGAGTCGGAAATATATCATAAAAGCAAAATTGTTTACGGTATCCTGCAGGCAAAAAAAATGGTAATGCAGGAAGATAAATGTTATTTAGTTGAAGGTTATACCGATGTTTTATCGCTTCATCAGTCGGGTATTGAAAATGTAGTAGCTTCATCCGGAACAGCGCTTACAGTTGAGCAAATTCGTCTTATTAAGCGTTTTACGCCCAACATAACAATAATCTATGATGGTGATGAGGCCGGTATTAAAGCATCTTTAAGAGGGATTGACCTTGTGCTGGAAGAAGGATTGAATTTAAAAGTTGTTTTGCTACCGGATGGTGAAGACCCCGATTCATTTTCGAAAAAACATAGTGCAACTGAATTACTGGATTTTATCAATTCTAATGAAAAAGATTTTATATCGTTTAAAACCAAACTTTTAATACAGGATGCCAAAAACGACCCGGTTAAAAGGGCGGGATTAATTACAGATATTGTAAAATCAATTGCAGTAATTCCAAATACTATTTTACGTGCCGAATACATTAAAGAATGCAGTTCACTTTTAAATGTTAACGAACGGATTTTATATTCCGAAATTAATAAAATACGAAGGCAAAAAGCTGAACAAAAATACAGGCATGAAGAATATTCACCCCGGTTTACAGAAAAAACCCATTCATATACCGAACCTGTCCAGGAAAGAAATGAAGGCGAATTGTTCGAAAAAGAACTGGTAAGATTGATGCTTGCATATGGCAACCGCTCAATAAAAAATGAAGAGGACGATGAGTTACCCTCTTGTGTTTATATTATAAATGAGTTAAATTCCGATGATTTAAAACTAAAACATCCGTTATATTCACAGATTTTTGAAGAAATTCAATACCAGTTAAGCCAGAAAAAAGAGATACAGGAAAGATATTTTCTCTCACACCCTGAAAAAAGCATTAGCCAGTTTGCAGTTGATGTTTTAAGCCCCAAGTACAAGGAAAGCAAACTCTGGAAGCGCACCGGCAATTTTGTCGAGACTGAAGAAGACAAATACCAGCAGGTAATAAAAGAAGCCATACTTGCTTTTAAAAACTTCAGGGTACAAAAATTGCTTGAAGAATTGCAAGAGAGCCTAGTTGCTACGCAGGAAATTCAAAACGAAGAAGAAACCGAAAGGCTTTACCAGCAATTTGTGGCATTATCGCAATTAAAAATTAACCTGGCAAAAAACCTGGGGCAACGGACTGTTTTAAAATAAACATTTAAAAAAGTTACTTTCCTTCCTCACTTTTACATATAAAAAAATCATTAATTTGAATTAAGAGTTAAAAACTGCAATTTTGATTCAAGGATATTACAAATCAAATTTGTACAGGACGAAATTTGTTTTCATTGTTCTAAATACCAATGTGATACATTGGATTGGATTAAGTAAGGCTGTCAGCCTTATAAAAATATTAAAGTATTTAAATTTTTGTCATGTACTACGATAAATCAATATCTTTTTAATGCTTTGTGATATTTTGTGTTTTAGAGGCTTAGTGCTTCAGTGTCGGCAAGCCTTTGGCGGCCGATGGGCATAACTTTTTTCGCCACAAATTCACTAAAACACCAAAATACACAACTATTTTAAAATATATATAATAATCTTGACCCTTAATTCGCATTATTATATCAAATTTAGTCGAATTATTTGTAATAAAACTTATTCCGAAAAAACCTTTATGCCACAGCCAATGTTGCAATACTCACTTTTGTGTCTTTTGCAGTAAGTATTTTTTGAGCACAGGCTTCTAAAGTTGCACCGGTAGTGACAATATCATCAATTAACAATATGTGTTTACCATCGATTTTAGGATTGTTTACCAGTGAAAAAATACTTTCCACATTTTCCCAGCGTTCAATTCGCGTTTTCTTAGTCTGGGTATTTGTTTCAATAGTTCTTACAAGACAATTTGTAATTACCGGTTTATTTAAAATATAACTTGCACCTCTTGCAATAAGTTCACTCTGGTTATAACCACGAAGTTTTTCTTTTTTCCAGTGTAACGGAACAGGGATTATAACATCAACCTCGTTAAACTCTATTCTTTTCTTTAACTTAATGCCAAGCCATTTCCCAAATTCAATTCCTACCTCTTTATTGCCTTTATATTTCAGTTCGTGCATTAATGACTGGTATTTACCGCCTTTTTGAAACCGATACAATGAAAAAGCATATTCAATATTAACCCTGCCCCAAAATAATTTGGCTATCTCATTATTTACAACATCATCAATCTGAAATTCAGGAATATCGGCCAGACACCGGGTGCAAACTATTTTTTCGTTTCTAAATAAACTTGCCCCACAGGTTGTACAATACTCCGGGAAAAATAAATATACTAAATCTGAACCTAACGTTGAAAGCCTCATTTCACATCATTTTTGTTCACGCTGGTTTGCTTCCCTACTCCATTCAACTTTTCTGCCAATTAATGAAATACCGATATAACCTTTTACATGAAGTATGTTTTCATCATCCTCAAACCATATATTACATTTATAAGTATTTCCGCTTTGGGGGTCGTATATTGTTCCGCCGCTCCAGTTCTTTGCTTTTTCATCGTAATTGAAATCACTAAGAAGCATTAAATTCATTATTGGCCTAGTTTGTAGTTTAACATCAGGGTTTTTGTCGTCAATTTTTGGTGTTCCGTCTTCTTCATTAGGCTCGTCTAACCAAACAATTTTACCGTAATATTTACCATTTGTGGCTTTAAAAATTTTTATCTGCGAATCGGAATCCTGTGTTAACCAAAAACCTACTATCCGGTTGGCATCCTGTGAGAAAATATTGAGGAACAGGAAAGAAATAAGTATTGTTGCAATTGTTTTCATATAATTTGAAGTTAAGGTTAATAAAACTTGTATTGGGTATAAATTTATCATTTTTCGTCGTATTTACAAATCAGTATTAATTATGTTTAAAAAAACCTATTATATAATTAATATACCATTTATTTATTACCAAATCCATTCTGCAAGTTGTCTGCCGAGAAGCATTAGGTTTGCTATGGCAGGATCTAATTTATCTTTAAGTAGTATTATTTGAACTAATAAAACAGCGGTTAGTACTCCGAAAATAAAAAGATACCATTTTTTAACCATTTTTAATTGTATAAACTTATACACTATCAATAAATATAAAGGCACCCCTGCAAAGAAACCAAAAATTAAACCCGGAGAGTAAGACTTAAAGTAAATTGTCCAATATAAATGAACAAGGCCATTATAAAAAAGAAATGAAATAAAAGGAATTAGCAAATAGGCCGTAATACGTTTGTTTTTTGGTATAAGAGCGAGATAAACAAGGATGTATGAAAAAACGATAAGAAATAAAAATATGGTGCGTAAATCAATATCAGACACTTCAGGCACATTAGTCTGATATTGCAGGTGCCATTTTAACACGTTCCACTCTTCAATTTCATGAAACGTAAAAACTACAGGCAATATTTTTATCAGTTTAATTATGTTAATTTTATCTATTTGGCTTTTAATAATTGTAATCATAATTTTATTTTTTTTTATTTAAAGATTAATCTCATCCTCATTATCCAAATCATCCATCTATACATATACAAGGTTTCTTTACGTTTCAATATCATTTTTATAATAACAGAAGCAACATTTTGCACCTTTAGTATTAAAATACCGGGTAAATTATTTATCCTATCATCCTGAAAATTTGTGTTTATGATCCCCGTCTGGATAATCCCGGCTTTTATATTATACTTTCTGAATTCCTGGCGAATACCCTTTGTAAATGTTTTTAACGCGCTTTTTGTGGAAGCATAAACACTATTGTCAGCATAAGGAACAAAGCTGGTTAATGAGCCCACATTTAAAATATAGCCACACGGGCTTAATTTTAATAAAGGAAGTAATTCTTTAATACAATAAAATGTGCCGAAATAATTCACATCAAATTGTTTTTGCATTTCTTCAATACTAACATCTTCACTTATCTTATGAATTCCTATCCCTGCATTATTTACCAATACATCAATTCTTTTATATTTTTCCTTAATCTTTTCAGCCATTGCTTTTACTTCTGTATAATCCGACACATCACATTTTATTACTTCAACTTTAACACCTGAAAACTGGCTAATTTGTTTTTGTAATATTAGAAGTAAATCATATGACTTTGCCAAAAGAATTAAATTACGACATTGCCGTGAAAGCTGTATAGCCAACTCATTACCAAGGCCTTTAGAAGCGCCGGTAATTACAATTACTTTTTCAGACAATTTCATTTTTACCTGTATTATTTCTAAATTTCTTTATCAGTAGCAGAATCCCTATACATGATGAAATAAAAGCACAACAGAATCCGCCAATTGAATGGCCGATTATGCTTCCAACAATACTATCAGGAACGGGGATTACATAATAATTAAGGATTCCTGAAATAATTGCACTTATAATCCCCCCAAAAAGGCTGATTTTTAATGTCTCAAAATAAATTTTATTCATTATTTTTTGTTTTAAATTATTAACTGATACAAAGAAAACCACTCCTAAAAACCCGTGCATTGATGTATGTTAATAATTTGCTTTTGAAGTTGAAAACAGAAATTCAGGGATATTTTTAGTATAAAACAAATGATATACCCCGCCTTAAAAAAAGGGCCATTAATAAGGCAACCATTTTTCCTGTTCGCACATATGACGAAAAATATGACCCAGGAGTACGACTAAATAATTTTAGTTACTTTCGTCCTAAAATTAGGGCCTCACTGATTTAATATTTGCGCGAATCCTGCTTAGCGATTCCGGTGTAATGCCCAAATATGAAGAAATATAATAGTGTTTAATCCGG
>JAFGQQ010000305.1 GCA_016935595.1 Bacteroidales bacterium | reverse complement strand
GTTATTTTAATTTCCAATTATTATTACAAATAATGAAATAAATATTCATTAAATAATCTGTTTATTGAATATATTTCATCTAAATTAATTTATTGCCAGTAAACTGTCAATTATTTTTTTTAAATTTATAGTTGAAACATAAAAAAACGAATAAAAATTTTCTTATGTTTTAATAAATAATTAATATTATCAAAATTTTAAAATTATTTTATAAACCCGAATATATATACAATACAAATTAAATTAATATGAAAGCATTTAATTTCTTAAAGATAGGTTACAAAATGGTAATTTTCATTCTGATTATAGCCATTTTTTGTATTGCAGGGATGTACAATATTCACAACAAGTCTACCCTAATCGAACAGAAGTTAGGCATAATTATAAATAAAGGTTTAAAAAATTATGAATATTTAAACAATCTTCAAAACGAAATTAATAAAGCACATCTCGATATAGTACAGGCTGTTAACCTGTTTTCACTAAATAACAAAAGTGTTATCGGAGGTAAAATTTCAACTGTTAACAATTACCTGGAATCTGCTAATAACCAATTTAATTTATTCGATAAAAACATTTCTGCAACTGATATCTACCAATATAAAAATATCAATAGCTTATCGGTCAATTTCACAAAATATTGCGATATTGCCAGAAGTATGATTACTTACCTGGGATCAGCCGATAGTATTGAAATTATTCAATATTTTTATTTAAACAGTTACTTGGTGGCCCACCGGAATATTGATGCATCAATTAAAACCATAAATGATGAAACTATAAAAAGCATAAATTTAAATTATTTGGAAAATCAAAATATTGTTGAAAAAACAAAAACAAATTCTTTTATATATTTCTCTTTAATTATACTCTTGTTAACTATTAGTGCAATAATTTTGGAAAATAGCATATCAAAACCAATCAGGCAAACTGTTCAATATATCAGACGTTTATCGAGAGGTGAACTCCCTGAAAATTTAAAAGTGGAATCAAAAGATGAAATAGGTGAAATTCAATCTGTTGTAAATCAATTTGTTTCGGGCCTGAGAAAAACTGCTAATTTTGCCAAACAAATCGGCGAAGGGAATTTAACTATTGATTATGAACCATTAAGCGATAAAGACATTTTAGGTAATGCTTTACTGGAAATGAGAAAAGGATTACAAGATGCTAAAGAAGAAGAAAATAAAAGAAAAATTGAAGATGATAAAAGAAACTGGACAACTCAAGGATTGGCAAAATTTGGTGAAATATTAAGAAAAGACAATGATAACCTCAATAAGCTTTCAAATGAAATTATTAGCAATTTAATTGAATATATAAATGCAAACCAGGGAGGTTTATTTGTTTATAATGATGAGGAAGAAGATGATAAACATCTCGAGTTAATTGCATCATATGCATTTAACAGAAAAAAATTCCTTAAAAAGAAAATACAAATCGGAGAAGGTTTAGTTGGTACTTGTGTTGTTGAAAAAAATACGATTTACATGACAGAAGTACCAGAAGAATATATTGAAATAACTTCCGGTCTTGGTGATTCTAATCCCAGATCCATCCTGATAGTTCCACTAAAACTTGAAGATAAAATATTTGGAGTTATTGAACTGGCATCATTTAATAAATTTGAACCCTACCAAATTGAATTTGTAGAAAAAATTGGTGAAAGTATCGCATCCACACTTTCGAGTGTTAAAATTAATGCCCGTACAGCTGCCCTTTTAGATGAAACCAAACTCCAGGCAGAAGAGATGGCTACTAAAGAAGAAGAAATGAGACAAAACCTTGAAGAGCTGAAAGCTACTCAGGAAGAAATGGAAAGAATTAAAAAACGGGAAGTTGAAAAGACTGAAGAAATGATAAAAACTATGGAAGAACAACGGAAGATGCTTGTGAATATTTTAGATCAGGTGCCTGAAAAAGTTGTCTTAAAAGATAAAGACGGGAAAATGGTATTGGTTAATAATGCTGTTGCAAAAGAACATAAAACTACTGCAGAACAATTAATCGGGCAAAGTGACTTTGATTTTTATGATGAAAAAACGGCAAAAGAACTTTATTCAGAAGAATTGGAGATTATGAGTACGTCGGCTAAAACCTTTGAACGAGTGGAAGAAATTGCAGGTGAAAAAAGAGTTATTAAAACTACAAAAATGCCCTTTTTTATTCCTTATCTAAAACAAACTGGATTATTAGGTGTACAGACTGATATTACGGAATTATCAAAACTTCAAGAAAAGGAAAAAGAATTAGAAAAAGAAATTAAAAGATTAAAAGAAGAGATAGATAAATTAAAGAAAGGGTAATAGTAATTTTAAATCAATTATTTCATTTATTTTAAATATTCATTTATATGTTGAGCTGTTTCTCTACCATTAAATATGGCCTTAACAACTAAACTTGCCCCCGAAACCGCATCTCCTGCTGCAAATACCTTCGAATTACTAGTTTGGTTATTATTGTTAGTTCTTATATTACCTCTCACATCTAAATCTAAATTCAACTCATTCACCAATCCTTCATGTACAGCATGAGCAAAACCCATTGAAAGCAAAACTAAGTCAGCTTCAATAATTTCATTCGAACCAGAAATCTCTTTCATTTTCATTTTTCCCTCAGTACCTTTCTCCCATTCAACTTTAACAACTTCAATTTTTTGAACTTTTCTGTTTTTCCCGATAAATTTCTTAGTCGCTAAACTCCACCTCCTTTCACAACCTTCTTCATGCGAACTGGAAGTTTTTAAAGTATTTGGCCAATATGGCCATGGATTATCAGG
>JAFGQQ010000304.1 GCA_016935595.1 Bacteroidales bacterium | reverse complement strand
GAAGTATTTTAGTATGGGCAACTATATTATCGTTTGGACAAGCAAATAATTTTAAATCAGTATGATATAATATGATCTACAATCAGAGCGTTGCATGTTCAACCTCTGATTGCATCACACTATACATAAGCCATTTACACTACATGATAGGTGTAAGTGGTTTTATTGTTTTCATACGGTTTTCATACAAAAATCAGCTATACAGCATCCTGAATAACAAATCCCCTCCCCGGATCCCGGCTTATTTATCCTGGTTAAATAACTCTCAATTTACTAACTTAAATTCAATGCTTTATGAAAACAAATGATGAAAACGTTAAAATGGTTACCGATGCGTTCGGCAGTATCGAAGATCTGAAAACATCGCTCGCGCGCTGGTTCGGTGCTTTTTTGGGTTCCAAAGACTTCGCAACATGGGATGATGACTTTCGCACAGATGAACCCTGGCGGTATTATCAGCTATTGGAGTACTTTACCAACCTTGAAAAAATGCAGGTGAAAGAACCTGCGGAGGTTTAAATTAAGGACCCGGTTAACAGCCGGGTTTTTTGTTTAATAAAATTCATTAATTTAGCAAATAGCTTAAATAAATAAAGTATTATTGATGAATTTCAAAATCAAGTTTTGCCAGCAAAACATGAAAATAACGGTATTTACTGAAGAAATTAATCTAAATGAAAGACTATAAAAAGTATATCGAAGACTTAAAAAAATGGCTTGAAGAAAGAAAGAGGGATCAACATTATTCCCTGGAACAATTCGATAAATTAATAATTTATATTTCAAGCGGCGCCCTAATCGTTACAATAGGCTTTGTTAGAGACATAGTCAGGATAACAGAAAATACAGATACATTTCTTTTAAAAACATGTTGGTATTTATTGACTCTTGCTTTAATAATTAATTTGCTTTCGCAAATATCATGTTACTTCTCCAATAAATTTGAAATTTATTACACAAATAAGGAAATAAATGATTTGGAGGACCAGGGTTCATTTGACAAAAAAAAACCAGAAGTCCGAAAGATTAAATTTTTTATGAGATTTTTCAATGTTGGGACAATTATTCTAAATGTTGTATCTTTTATTTCTATGATAACGGGAATTATTTTATTTGTTGTGTTCATTAATCAAAATATTTAGTTATGTCAGAGAAAAAAAATGTTGAAAAACCCATACGCCAGGTGCCTAAACCAGATAAGCGACCTATTCCACATAGAGAAAAGGGGGGCCCTGCAGAGCCATCAAGAGGAAAACCAATATCTGGTAGACCGACCAAACCCGCCAAACCCAAGAAATAATTAATATTGTTCCGTTGAGATCCGTGCTATTCGTGAAATGGGCAGGCTCATTAAACAGAAACAGGAGGAGGGGGAAAAAACGAAACCACAGCAACCTTTAAAAATTAATGTTCCAGAAGGGTACATTAAACCCTCAACCTTCGCGGAGATCGGCATAACCCGAAAGTAAAGCAGTACATCAAAAAATTTCCCAAAAAATAAAAAATTTTGCCCGAAGTATAACCATTCATCCCGGATCCACGAAAAGGGGATATGCCCCCTCTTCTGAAATTTACCTCACGCGCGTATGATATCAGGAAAGCTTTTTGCTTTTTTTATAATGTAAAAAAACCATTTCTTTATTCAAATATTAAAATCTCAGGTTTTCTCAGGTTTTTAATCAAAAACCGGCTTCAATATCTCAACCAGGATGCACGATCTCACCCTGAGTAATACTCTGATACCTCCCTAAATCAGTTAAAAGCCCCTGATCAGGCTATTTGCATCCTTATTTAAGATATTCAGCTCTTAAATAAATACCCTTATATTCATATATTGTTATATGAACATATGTACATAAATGCCTTTTTATAGAAAGACATAAACTTTGTTTTTTTTCTATATCCCTTTACCGTCCAAAGGAATCAACTGTTTACATTTTTTCAAATTTATCATTTGCTACAAAAATCATAAAAATCTTGTGCAGTTTCACCAAGTGTTCTGAGATTATTTCTAATAATAAATTCGGGAACGGGATCTATATGAGATTGAATAACAACCGGACGGCCAAGATCCTTTCGTGACCATATTTCATGACCCTTCTTGCTTCTTATTTGCTTTAATCCTTTATATGTTAAGTAATCTCTGAATAACCTTAAGGGAATATTCTTAAGGCTCTTAGTCATTGGGCAACGGGAATTTCAAATTGTTCATCAATTTTCCTAAAAGGATGTTCATTAAAAATGTGACTGAAATTCTCATTATTCTCAAGGAGGTGTTTCATTGATGGTGGATATGCAGGTCTGCTTTTACCCCGGAGTTTCCATCCAAGTTTCTTTAACTCACTTGAAAGGGTTTCTTTATGTATAGTATATTCCAAAAATTGATCAAGCGATGTTTCAAACGATTCCCTTGCTTCTGGTTCACTTTTACCATATCCACTAACTTCAAGGGCTGGACAATAAATAATCTGATTATCATTTTCAGTAAAAATAATAAGCGGTAATCTCACCTTAACAACATTTTTGTCGGATCTCCAGTTTCCCGTAAATATCACTTTCTTGCCCATTATGTAGATTTATTGAATTTGTGACAACAAATATAAAGTTTATTATTTAACGAATTTAATGAAAAATGGTTTACTGCGGTGAAAAAAAATTGCCTTTTTGCCGTGCGAAAAAATTTTCAGGTCCCTGGTTGCTGTGAAAAAGTGCTTTTTGTGCAGAAAATGTGTGTGCTGACCAATAGCGGGCCTGTAACCTTCAATTCCCCCCTGGGGGGTATAAAAAACCCTCAGTGGGTGGCCAGTCCTCTGAGGGCTTTAAATAAAGGAATTTATAAAGGAGCAGTCTTATAGCTTTTTAAGCAAGGAGCTGAATCCGTCCATTCGCATAACTAATTTTTCGCCTTTGTATTCAAACAATGTTCCAATATCAAAGCTTATCCGGCCCCTGTGATCCCGTTGTAAGAACCTGGTAAGTTTATTAACGTGGTCTAATTTTTCACCAATGAGCTGTAATACGTAAAACAAATCAAGTTCATCCTGATTACGGCCATAAATACGGTGTTTATCAAGCAGTTGCTCAATCCTCTTTTCGTTCAGCTCAATCTGTCCGTCTGTAATGTCGAACTGATAAAACCAATCGGATCCGTTTCTGAGATAGTTATTGACTGAGT
>JAFGQQ010000303.1 GCA_016935595.1 Bacteroidales bacterium | reverse complement strand
TTTACTATTTCCCAATTACCTGTTGTGCCTTGCATTAACCTTATCTATTGCAATTTTAATAATTTTTGGATTTAACTATTATATATCAGTAGCCAAAGATTTAAATTTCAAACAACGTTTTGCCGAAATGGCCATTATAAGTCTGAGTGTTTCGGCTCTTACTTTTGGAATTGGATTTCTTGTAAAAAAAGCATTAGGAGTAGAGGTTTAATTGAAGTATAAATAAAAATTAAAACAAAATTAAAAACCTTTAACTAATCCAATAAATTTACGAAATTTACATTTTCATTAATAAAATAATTAATCTTACTAAAATAAATACTATGAAAGAATTTAAATATAATAAATCGTGGACATTATGGATAATAATTATTTTACTTGTAATTATTGTATGGAGCAGTTATAATGGTATGGTAAGCGGTGAAGAGAATGTTGAAGCCCAGTGGGGAAATGTTGAAAATGTTTACCAGCGCCGTGCCGATCTTATCCCCAATCTTGTAAACACAGTAAAAGGATATGCTGCCCACGAACAAGAAACCTTTATTGAAGTTGTAGAAGCCAGAACAAAAGCAACCAGTTTAAACATTGATCCGGGCAAATTAAATACCGAAGCAATTCAAAAATTCCAGCAAGCACAGGATGGATTAACTAATGCATTAAGTAAATTACTTGTTATTGTTGAGAGGTATCCTGATCTTAAAGCCAACCAGAATTTTCTTGAATTACAGGCACAATTGGAAGGTGCCGAAAACAGAATCGCAGTTGAGAGAAGAAAATATAACGAGGAAGCAAGAGATTTTAATAAAAAAATTAAAAAATTTCCAGGAGTATTTCTTAACAAATTCTTTAGTTTTGAAGAAAAGGGATATTTCGAAGCGCAGGAGGGCACTGAAAAAGTTCCTGAAGTTACATTTGAATAAATATAAAGCGTGATGAATTTAAAAAAAATCTTCTCAGATGAACAAAAACAAGAAGTGATTTCTGCAATTAAAGAAGCAGAATTAAATACTTCTGGAGAAATTCGTGTTCATATTGAAAATAAATGTAAAGAAGATGTTATGGATCATGCCGCTTTTATCTTCGAAAAACTTAAAATGCATGTAACAAAGTCAAGGAATGGTGTTTTATTTTACCTTGCCATATCTGACCGTAAATTTGCCATTTTAGGTGATGTGGGGATTAATAGTAAAGTTCCTGAAGATTTCTGGGATAAAATTAAAACTCGGATAGAAGGTCTTTTTAAACAAGGCGATTTTACTAAAGGTCTAATAAAAGGAATCACAATGGCAGGAGAGCAGCTTAAAACCTATTTTCCACATCAAATTGACGATATTAATGAATTATCAGACGAAATATCTTTTTCATAATGAAAATAATTTACAATAAAATTTCAATTTATCTATTTACGTTTATATTAGCTCAAAACCTTGCCAGTTATTCAAAAGATAATTGTTTTCCTGAAAAATCGAACCGGTTAGTAAACGATTATGTTGGTATTCTATCCCTCTCCCAATTAAATCAACTGGAACATAAACTGGTTCAATTTGCCAATAACACATCTAACCAAATCGCGATTGTTATTGTTAAAGACTTATGTGGTTACAATAAGGCAGATTATACAATCCGATTAGGTGAAAAATGGGGAGTAGGTCAGAAAGGATTTGATAATGGAGTCGTAATTATGGTAAAACCAACCGGAAGCACAGGTGAAAGACAAACTTTTATTGCAATTGGTTATGGCCTGGAAGGGGCAATACCTGATGCTATTGCCAAGAGAATTGTTGAATATGAGATGATCCCAAAATTTAAAAATAACAATTTTTATGGGGGTTTGGATGCTGCAACAACTGTCATTATGAAATTAGCAAAGGGCGAATTTACAGCTAAAGACTATAAAAGATCCGAAACAACATCTACAATAATTGCAATAATCATTATTCTATTATTTGTATTTATTTTTATTTTATCCAGATATCAAAGGGTTAAGTCATATGCTTCCATGAATCATATTGGTTTCTGGGCTGCATGGGCTTTATTAAGTGCTTCTTCAAACCAACACAGGGGACATTATGGTAATTTTAATTCTGGAACTGGAAGTTTTGGGGGATTCGGCGGTGGAGGATTTGGAGGTTTCGGTGGAGGTGGTTTTGGTGGCGGAGGTGCAGGAGGCAGCTGGTAGATTTTATTTTACTAAAATAGGCTTAATATTAAATGGCTTGGTATGGCCTTTTTTTATAAATATTCTAAAATTCTTCTACAATACATTCTATCAAGATATTATATTCTTATTATAATTACCTATCTTTATAATTCTTTAATTTATAATAATACTACATTTTGCAGCGAACCTGCCACCAAGCAAGGCATAGGACTTGTTTTAAGTGGTGGTGGTGCTAAAGGTTTTGCCCACATTGGTGTTTTAAAAATAATTGATAGCCTCGGAATAAAAGTTGATTATATTGGAGGCACGAGCATGGGTGCCATAATTGGCGGATTATATGCAATGGGATATTCAGGAAAAGAAATTGAAACCTTAGTGAAAAATGTTGACTGGAACACACTTTTTGCTGATATTGCTGATAGAGACCTGATTCCGGTTTATGAAAAATTATCGTTAGAACGTTACATCTCAACCTTACGGTTTAAAGGAAAAAATATACTATTGCCCAAAGGGTATATTAACGGGCACAATATTATCAACTACCTGTCTGAAATAACCTATGCAGCACATGAAATTAACGACTTCAGAAAACTGCCCATACCATTTTTTTGTATTGCCACCAATATAGAAACAGGAGAGGAAAAAATAATTGAAAATGGTATTTTACCCTTTGCCATGAGGGCAAGCATGGCCATACCTACTGTTTTTTCACCTTTGGTATTAAACGACCAGTTGCTTGTAGATGGCGGAGTTATCAATAATTTTCCAGTTAACAGGATGAAAGAGCGTTTTCCGGGAAAAATTATTGGTGTTGATCTGCAAACCGGTTTATTGCCTAAAAACGAAATTACTTCGTTTACCTCTATACTCGACCAAATCTCTACTTTAATTGATTACAATACTTATAATATAAATAAATCACTTTGCGATATTTACCTTCACCCCGATATTGAGGATTATTCTATTATGAGCTTTTCCAAAGAAGCAATTGATACACTTATAAAAAGGGGTGAAGCAACTGCTCTTAAAGAATTAATGAATTTATCAGATACCATGAATATAAAGGCAAACAACAATTACGATTCATCAATTCATTTAAAACTAACAAATGATATGAAATTTTATTTCAATGAAATCGAAGTAATTGGCCAAAAACGAAATAATCCGAATTATGTTAGAACAATTCTTGGTTATAAAACAAACGAACCCTTAACGGTCCAACAAATTAAACTTGGCATTAAAAAACTCTTTGCCACAAACGAGTATGAATATATTACTTATATTATCGAATCCTCAAGGAAAATTCTTCAAATAATATGTAAAGAGAATATTTATAATACCATTAATTTAGGAATTAATTATGAGCAGGGAAACAGCGCTTCTATCCTGTTAAATATTACGAGGAAAAAAAAATTTTTTAACAGCGATATATTAATTGGTGATATAAAGCTTGGCGATCATCCTGGCATAAAAATATTTTATGGTTTGGACAGGGGCTTAAGGCCTGCACCTGATATACAATTGCAATGGCAAAATTTTTTAATTAATTTTTATGAAAAAGGCAAAAAGGAAGGGTATGCAAAAATAAATTTTTCAATAATACAGGCCGGA
>JAFGQQ010000302.1 GCA_016935595.1 Bacteroidales bacterium | reverse complement strand
ATTTAAAAATGCTGCTTTTTCAGATTCGGAGGAAAATATTATTTCATCGAAAAATACCAGGCTATCCGTTTCCTGGCAAAAGAGATAGTTGAAGCTAAGAACAAAAAAAAATAATATTTTAATGAATTTTAACATATAAAATTTTCAAATTCCCTGTTTTTAGGGGAGTTTTTATCAATCACCGCCCTGAAGGACGGTGTTATTCTAATATATTTAATATAATCAGTCAAAGTAGAATTAAATGTAAAAAAAATAAAATATTTTGAAATTTATAAAATACTTCATAATATTGCAAAGTCAAAAATTGAATAAAATGAATTTACATTCTGCATATCCGATTATTTCTAGCCATCATAAAATGGAATAGGATTGGTATGTAGAAAAATGTAGATTCAGTTAAAAATATTACAAAGGGTTTGCAGGTTTCTGCAAACCCTTTTTTCGTTAAAAATATTTGATTATGGAAAAATTAAAAATTGCTGTTCAAAAATCGGGGAGACTAAGTGAAAAATCCCTGGAACTTATTTTGGAATCCGGAATAAAATTAAATAACGGAGATAAAAAATTAATTACCCAGTCATCAAATTTTCCGGTTGAACTTTTATATTTACGCGATGATGATATTCCCCAGTCTGTTGAGGATGGTGTTGCAGATACAGGAATTGTTGGATTAAACGAAGTAAAAGAAAAAAATAAAAATGTTACTGTTATTAAAAGTTTGGGCTTCTCGAAATGCAGGTTGTCACTTGCTGTTCCTAAAAGTATTCAGTACCAGGGATTAGAATATTTTAATGGAAAAGTTATCGCCACTTCATATCCTGTTATATTAAGTAAATACTTAAAAGAAAACAGAATTAATGCTGAGATTCATGAAATAAGCGGATCGGTTGAAATAGCTCCTGGAATAGGTATGTCAGATGCGATTTTTGATATTGTTAGTTCTGGTAGTACACTAATTAGTAATGGATTAAAGGAAGTTGAAGTTATATTGGAATCGGAAGCTGTTATTATTGCTAATAATAATTTATCGGAAAATAAAAAACAGATATTGAATGAAATCTTGTTCCGTTTTCAATCGGTTGAAAAAGCTAAAAAGAATAAATATATTTTATTGAATGCACCAAATGATAAACTTGATGAAATATTCAGACTTGTACCCGGCATGAAAAGTCCTACTGTCATGTCATTAGCTGAAGAAGGCTGGAGTTCGGTTCATTCGGTAATTAATGAGGACGATTTTTGGGAAATAATTGGTAAACTGAAAGAATTTGGCGCACAAGGGATACTGGTTATTCCGATTGAGAAAATGATTGTATAAAATTAAGAGTATTATGTTTGTGGTTTGTTGTTTTGTAATAAACCACAAACAAATAACTAAATATATGAACTTAAAAAATTCCGTTCTGTTTACAATCCCTTGTCTGATCTGGGGTTCAACCTGGTATGCAATTAAATTCCAGTTAGGTATAGTACATCCTTTATTGTCTGTATCATACAGGTTTTTTATTGCCGGTTTGGTTTTAATACTTTTTTGTATCATTTTTAGAATAAATCTTAAATTTTCATTCAAACAGCATATGTATATTGCTTTGCAAGGCATTTCTTTATTTGGATTAAATTATTGGATGGTTTATTGGGCCGAAATGACTTTAACCAGCGGTTTGGTAGCTATTATATTTTCATTAATTATATTTTTAAATATTTTGTTTTCCGCTATTTTTCTAAAAATTAAAATGAAACCTGATGTAGCCATAGGTGCGGTATTAGGAATTTCAGGAACTGCTTTGATTTTTAAAAACGAATTAAGAGCATTTAATTTTTCTGATGAAAACTTTTTTGCTTTAATGCTTTGTTTAATCTCTATTGTTTTAGCCTCATTGGGTAATGTCATTTCAGCCCGTAATCAAAAATCGAATATTCCTGTTATTCAAACAAATGCTTTTGGAATGACTTATGGTTCAATAATCGTTTTTTTCGTAGCTATTATTCTTGGAGTGGAAATAAAATTTAACTTGAAATTTGAATATGTGTCATCTTTATTATATTTGGCTATATTTGGTTCAATTGTTGCATTTACTGCCTATTTGAAACTTTTAGGCAATATCGGGCCTGATCGTGCTGCCTACACTATTTTAATTATACCTATTATTGCAATGGTAATTTCAACGATTTTTGAAGGTTATATATGGCAGAAATCAGCTATTTTTGGAATTGTTTTATTAATTACCGGAAATTTATTTGCAATGTCGAAAAATTTCAGATTAAAAAGAATAAAAACATGGAGATCATAAAGTTTCCTGAAAAAAATAAATGGAAAGAAATATTGCAACGGCCAATATTAAAGACTGAGGATATTGACCGGATTGTTATTGATATATTAAATGATATTAAAAGGAATGGTGACAAAGCAATTTTTAAATATACGGCCAAATTCGACAGAGTAGATTTATCAGTTTTACAAATTAAAAATGAAGAAATTGAAAAAGCAATTTTAAATGTAGATGAAGGCCTTAAAAAATCTATTAAAATTGCTAAAAATAATATTGAGAAATTTCATACTTCACAAAAGACCGAAAGAAAAATAATAGAAACAACTAAAGGTGTTAAATGCTGGCAAAAGGCTGTACCTATTGAAAAAGTTGGTCTGTATATTCCCGGGGGAACGGCTCCATTATTCTCTACAGTATTGATGTTGGGTATTCCTGCAAAAATTGCCGGTTGTGAAGAAATTATTTTATGCACACCACCTGGAAAGGACGGACAAATTAATCCGGTAATTCTATACACAGCAAAATTAATTGGGATTTCTAAAATATTTAAAATTGGTGGTATACAAGCTATAGCTGCAATGGCTTACGGAACTGAAACTGTACCTAAAGTATATAAAATTTTTGGTCCTGGTAACCAATATGTTACAGCAGCAAAGCAAATTGTTAGCAGGAGTGAGGTTGCTATTGATATGCCTGCCGGACCGTCAGAGGTTGCAGTTTTAGCAGATAATATGGCAAATCCGGCTTTTATCGTTTCTGATTTACTTTCACAGGCCGAGCATGGAGCTGACAGCCAGGTTTTACTTTTTACAATTGAGGAAAGAATTATAGAACCTGTTTTATCAGAACTCGAAAAACAATTAAAATTGCTGCCTAGAAAGGATTATGCTAAAAAATCCCTCAAAAACAGTAAAATAATTCTTGTTAAAGATAAAGAGGAAATGATTGAAATGGTTAATGAATATGCACCCGAACATTTAATCATTTCAATGAAAAATTATAACGAGATTGCTGAAAGAATTATTAATGCCGGATCGGTATTTTTAGGTAATTATACTCCTGAAAGTGCAGGCGACTATGCTTCGGGAACAAATCATACTTTACCAACTTATGGTTTCGCACGATTCTATAATGGTACGAACCTTGATGATTATGTGAAAAAAATAACATTTCAGGAAATCAGCAAAGAAGGATTAAAAAACCTGGGACCGGTTATTGAAAAAATGGCAGAGGCAGAAGATTTGTTTGCACATAAAAATGCTGTGAGCATAAGACTTAAAAATATAGAAAACAGAAAACAGAAAACAGAAAACAGAAAACAGAAAATAGAAAACAGAAAACAGAAAACAGAAAACAGAAAACAGAAAACAGAAAATAGAAAATAGAAAATAGAAAATTGAAAACAGAAAATAGAAAATTGAATATGTTCAATATAAATAAAATATTACGCGAGAATATTAAAAACTTAAAACCTTATTCATCTGCAAGGATTGAATATCGAGGAAAAGAGGCAATTTTTCTGGATGCTAATGAGAATCCTTATAATTCACCATATAACAGGTATCCCGATCCATTGCAGTTAGAATTAAAAGATGAAATTGCAAAAATTAAAGATGTTAAACCTGAAAAAATATTTCTTGGAAATGGCAGCGATGAACCTAT
>JAFGQQ010000301.1 GCA_016935595.1 Bacteroidales bacterium | reverse complement strand
GCGTATATCCGTTTAATATAGGCGGACCACCTACTCCAATACCCATCTCATCAATAGCCGTTTTAACTTTTTGGACTACATAGGGATGATTTGCCAATCCCAGGTAATTATTCGAACCAAACATTATCATTTTTTGTGTTTTGCCATTATAACTTTTTACTTTAACCTCTCTGTTTGCTTTTGATTCAACAACCCGGAAATAAGTATGCTTTAATTTCCCATTTAATTTGGTGACTTGATCGTTAAAATTGCTAATTCGTTCCCAGAATGTTAGTTTCCTGCCTTTTAGCAAGATATTTACTAAAGAGACATTTTCCCCACTTTGTGTGGTTTTTTCATGCGTGTTTGCGAGATTTTTCATGATTGACAAGATAATTAGTTAATTCCTCTAAATAGAGGGAAATATTTTCGTAATCACGACCCCTGATATTAAAATCAGTAAAATCGATAATTTTATCTGATTCAATCAGTAATCGTTCAGTCAGTTCAGTCATTCGACCAATAATAGTATAAGATAAACCCTGGCCTTTTGCCTTTTGACAAAAATCAGGAAGATCATTTTCATTGATAGTAAAAACTAATTCATATTCACCACATTCTCCAATTAACAAAAATTCTTTTGGTTTTGATAGAAGTTTACATGCAACCAGTCCTCCTGTTATGTATGGAGTATTAGTTAATTCAAATCCTGTTTTATTTATTTCCGAAAGGATAATTAATGAATTTAATAGTCCGTCGCTCGAGTCGATACAAGAAGTTGCATATTCACTTAACAATTTTGATTCTTTAAATCGAATGGCTAATTTATTTTTATAACCCTTTAAAAGATTTTTATATAAAGGCTTTTGTGAATATATATTTAAAGCAGCCTCAAAGTTGCCAAGTCCTATTTTACCAGTCATAAGGATAATATCTCCTGGTTTAGCGCCCTTACGGGTAACAGGCACATCAGTTTCTCCAATCGCAATACCAGTATAATGCCATTCTTTTGCAGTACCAAAATCACCACCAATAAAACTTGTTTGAATTTCATTTAATACGTCAGCAATGCCTTTTGAAAAAAGTTTGATATATTCCTTATCCCACTCAGCATCCTGTACATTCAAACAATGAGCATAATATTTCGGAATGCCTCCACAAGCAAAAATATCACTAAGTGTGGCTACAGTTAAATTCCATCCTAAAATATAGGGATCATTATCCCTGAATTGATCTTCGGCAGAATATTCATCTACTGTAAAAAGTAGTTTTTGATCGCCAAACATAACAATTTCAGAATCAGATTCAAAAAGATTATTTAACTGACCATTGCTTCTTGGAAGCAAACCGGCAATTAATGAAATGATTTCTTTTTCTTTATTCATTTTTCAAAAATTTCTAAGCTAAGATACGATTATTAATTATGGAAGTTAAACTGAAAAGTACCAGTTATTCTTCGTATTTTGCAAGAAGTAGTAATTTAATAATAGCCGAAAATTACATGTATTAATAATTGCAATTTTTATAATGCAGGGGGTTAAATTTTGTATTTTTTGCAATTTTTATTTTATGAATTACGGTTTTTTGCAAAAAATAATTCTATGATCTAGTAAAATATATCAAAATCAACATTGACATGAGTCTCACAAATTATTGAATCAATAAATTCATGTGTGATATTGTTTTTAGTAACTTTCCAAAATAACGGATGATAAAAATTTGCATATAAAGTATCGTAGATTAAAGTATCAACCTGATCTCCAATTAAGTTATAATTGGTTTTTATAACTTCCAGGTTCCCAATATTTTGTATTTCGAGATTAATTGTATCTTGTTCATTAAACGGTAAAATATTTTTAACATGAATTGTTATATATCCTTTTGGAAATAAATAACAATCAACATTTTCACGATCTCTTGAAACTTTATACCAATATCCGGTTTTGTAATATCCTTCTTTATTTGCAGAAATTCTGTATTCTTTTCCTTCATCGTCGAATTTTATAATATAATTACCTTTTTCATCCGACAGTTCAGTTCTTAATCTTTCCCAGCTATCGCAAAACTCTATGTCAGCTATCCTGCAATGTACATTTCTATATAAGCTTACTTCCGCATACGGTATTTTTTCGAATGTGGTAGAATCGTATACAGAACCTTTAACTTTTGTATTTGGAAAAATATACAAATTTTCGCATCCAAATAGAAAAACAACAAAAATTACTAAGATTTCTATTTGTATTTTCATCTTTTTTGAAGAGATTAAAAATCGTCATAAAATTAATTATTTTTCAACGATTTAGATATAATTCATTATGCAATTTCCAATTAAATTTTTATTGAAACCGATTTAAGTCATAAATTTTATCACCTTTAATCTGTTGGAACTGATGGTCGTGGTGTTGCCGGCTCAACATTCAGTTTTAGAATTCCTGTTGTTAAACCGGGTGAAGTTGCGGTTAAAGTTATTGTTCCAAATTCTTTAGTTGACTGGACAATTACCTGGGCTAAACCATTAAATACACAACGTTTCCATGTTCCAGCAGGTATTGTAACCTGTATAATTCCCGGATCGGTATTCAAATTATCCCACCTGTATCTTTTTACTAACGGCGTTCCGGCAATTGCATAAACATTCTTGCCTTTTCTTAATATAGAATTATCAAGTAAATATACCTGGTTTGGATCGTCACGTTTCATACTTTTTTCAATAAGGTGTCCGTTTATATAAATTTCCTGTTCTTCACCAAGGCTTTTAGCCAACAACCTCACTGTTATGTTTTCTGTAATTTCGGGTAATTTAAAAATCCCTCTAATAATAATATATCTTACAGTTTCTTCAGGCGGCCATTTATCGTCACGTGTTTTTGGAAAAGCATCCGGCCAGTTTGAATCATTGAAATCATAATCAACTTCCTTGCGATTATTTAAATCACTCACTTCTAATAATTTCAATGATTCAATTTTCACCAGGCTAACATCTTCAATATATTTATCAGGTTCATGTGAAGAAGGATTGCCATTTCCTATACCAATAATATTACCTGGTCCGTCAATCGAAAATGTAATTTCATTACCGGCTGTCGGCACCATATTGCCTTTCGAATCATTAACCTGAACTGTAATTACCGATATATCTTCACCATCTGCTTTAATGGATGGCTGGTAAGGCGTAAGTATTATAGATGTTGGTTCGCCTGATGTTTCTATTTGTTCGGTTATTATTTCCTTACCATCTTTATAACCACGGGCTATTAAAATTCCGGGTTCATATTTTACATTCCATTCAAGATG
>JAFGQQ010000033.1 GCA_016935595.1 Bacteroidales bacterium | reverse complement strand
CCCCCTCCATGTATCAAACCTTTCACCGTTTATGCCAATTAGTTGATATTCATCGGATGCAATAACCTGTTCGGCCCAGTAAGCAGCAGAATCCCAATGCTGTGTTAACCCGGCAAACCGGGAGTCGTTAGGATAGTATTTTGCATATGAGGACTCGTATAAATAAACTTTTGCCATCATTGCCTGGGCAGCTCCTTTTGAAGCCCTTCCAACCTGATCGCCCCAACCGCTTCTTAAAGGAAGTGAAGTAATAGCTTTGGTTAAATCTGATTTTATCAATCCGAATACTTCACTAATTTCATTTCTTTTTATATTATATTCAGCTGGAGTTAAAGTATGGTCGACTAATGGGACACCGCCATACATAAGGGTTAAATAGAAATAGTTAAAAGCGCGTAAAAAATAAACTTCACCTAATCTTTTTTGCATTAAAGTTGCATTGAAGTTAGGGTCGGTTTCGGCAGAAATTTTTGGAAGTTTTTCTAAAGCCAAATTGCAGGCACCAACCGCCCTGTATGCATAGCCCCAGGTCCAGTCAAAAACCTGGGCTTCATTAGCAGTATGCGAAAGCTGGTCGATATGCTGGTATTCGGGAACGTCATCTTTTCCTCCTGCACCGCATTCTGCTTCATCAGAAGCTATACTACCCATAGTCATTACTATGGATAAATCCCAAACTTTTTCAAGGTTAAAGATAGAGTAGCATGTAGTAACTGCCATATCAGCAGCGGTCATGTTCGAATAAAATGTTTCTTCAGATTCTACACCTATTGGTTTGGTGTCAAGCCATTCTTTATTGCAGGCAAATATCAGTAACCCGATTAAAAGGGCAACTGAAAAGCTGTATATTTTTATTTTTCGGTTCATAGTATTTAATTTTTATAGAGTTCAATTAAAATTTAATATTTACACCGCCCATGATAATAACACTTTGCGGATAATAACCAACAGGGTCAACGCCTTGGGAAAGCACATTTCCGGTTGATATTTCCGGGTCAAAACCTGTATATTTTGTAAAAGTAAGCAGGTTTTTAGCCCCGACATATATCCTGAAAATATCAACTCCGGCTTTGCCGGTTAAAGCAGCAGGCAATGTATAGCCTAATTGTATGTTCTTTAACCTTAAATAGCTGCCATCTTCAACAAAGTAATCTATAACTTTTGAATAGTTTTTTGTGTTATATATTGGCAGGTCGGTATCGGTATTCCCTTCAAAAACTACATTGCCATCGGTATCGTAAAGAGGCAACCGGTATTGGTCAGTAGCAATTTTAAGCCTGTTTGGGCCAAGGTCCTGGTTAAAGAGGTTCGAGCTTGATTTTGAACCATTAAATATCTGGTGCCCGAATTTACCCTCAAAGAAAATGTTAAGGTCTATACCCTTATATTCGAGATTAGTAGAGAAACCTAAAATAAGTTTTGGTATAGGAGAACCAACAATTTTTTTGTCAGCTTCATTAATGCGGCCATCGCCATTTTGGTCGACTATTTTTACATCGCCGGGTAGGGCTTTTTTGTCATACCATGATGTGTCGCCTGCATCATTAATAAAATAAGGCTGGTTAAAGACAAAATAATCACCGTTAGCTTCAATTCTGGCATCTTCAATTTGGTAAACACCATCTGTTTCAAATGTATAAAATTGTGATACAGGTTGACCTATTGCAGTAAGACAGAAGTTGCTCAGGTTAACCCCGGCCCTGCCCCGTAGAATTGAATCTTCAGGCAGATCAATTACTTCATTAGAAAGAAAGGTAGTGTTAATATCGAAAGATGCCTTTAAGTCGCCTTCCATTTTTTTATAACCTAAGGAAATTTCAATCCCTTTATTTTGCATAGTCCCTATGTTTACCAGCGGACGTGCATCGCCTCCTAATGGGGCAACATGAGAGCTAAATTGATAAACTCCTGCAATACCGGGAAGTGTTTGATAGGCCAACATTCCCTCGCTTTCTTTTATAAAATAATCGGCGGTAGCTGTAAGTTTATTATCCAGGAATGCAAGGTCAAGCCCTATATTTGTCATAACCATGGTTTCCCAGTGCATCTCAAGGTTTGGGATACTAACCAGGTTAGCTCCCGAACTGGGTACTATATCATTTTCGAAATTATAGCTGTATGCATCAACAGTTGTATTAACCGAGGCATAATAGGCATATCTTGCAGGAGCATTTGCGCCTGTATTTCCCCTGCCTATTCTTATTTTTCCGAAACTGAATATTCCGAGGTCTTTAATAAAATCTTCTTCAGAGAATTTCCAGCCAATTGACCAGGAAGGGAATGTGCCTGACCTGTATTCCGGGCCAAAACGTGAAGAATTATCATTACGGATATTTAAACTGAGCAGGTATTTACCTTTGTAATCGTAATTCAAACGGCCGAAGTAGGAATACATTTTGTCAATCCATCCTGTACCTTCAACCAATTGGGTAAGGTTAGTGTCATTTAAAGATGCATTAAAATATCTCATTTCAGGGGTTTCGTTAATCAGGTTATATCTTAAACCGCTCATATCTGCCATTTCAGTGTATTGAGATTCAAAGCCGGCCATAACATTGATATTATGTGCTTCGGCCAGGGTAAGGTTATAGTTTGCATATTCCTGCAGTTCCCATCCCCATTGCTGATTAATCGATTTGTCAACCTGGCTGTTTTCGTTCCTGTTCTGTTGGTTGTATTCATATGTCATGTAAAACCTGTCAACAACATTGAAATTGGTATAGGAATTAATTCTGGAAGTAATTGTTAACCCTTTAAACGGGGTGATATCGACATATGCATTACCACCGACTGAATATAGCTGTCTTGTCCGGTCAAGGATATCTTCTTCAACTTTAGGGTTTAACCTTGAAGAAACAATCCAGTCTCCGTTTGCATCGTAATCGCCATAATACGGATAATAAGTTAAAATGTCAACTATTGGTGAATTGTATTCATCCTGGTAAACCCATTCATCGTAACCGAATGTTTTAGTTTTTGTAAACTGAACATTTTCTCCCACTTTAAACAGCTTGCTTAATTTATGGTCAGAATTAATACGGAATGCAATTCGTTCGTAATCGCTTTTTCTCAGGATACCTTCCTGTTGCATGTAATTGGCGCTAAAATAATAGCTCGATTTTTCAGTCCCGCCGGAGAAATTTACATCCAGGTTTTCCATAATAGCCTTTCTGAACATAATATCCTGCCAGTCGTAATTTCCGAGTGTATCACTGTCGGCATACATGCTACCGGTATTCATATAATTGATGTAATTATTTACATCGATTAATTCTTCGGTATTGCACATTTCCATTTTTTTCCAAGGAGTTTGTACACCCCTGTAGTAATTTATGTTTGTAGAAAGTTCGCCGGTTTTCCCTTTTTTGGTTGTAACAAGTATTACTCCATTACCACCGGTTGAACCGTAAATTGCAGCAGATGCAGCATCCTTTAAAACTTCAACCGATTCAATATCACCCGGGTTTAGGTTGTTTAAGCTGCTGCGGACACCGTCAACTATCACTAAAGGTTCAGTACCGTTAATTGATGATATACCACGGATTTGAATAGTTGTACTACCTCCAGGTTTACCTGTATTTTGTGTGATACTGACACCTGCCGCACGTCCTTGTAGTGCCTGATCAACGCCAATTACAGGTGTTTTAGCAATATCGCTTCCCGAAACAGAAGCAACTGCACCTGTTATGTCACTTTTTTTCTGAATACCGTATCCTACAACAACAACTTCGTCGAGGCCTACAATGTCTTCTTCTAAAGTTATATTGATAACCGTGTTGTTATTTACTGCTATCTCTTTCTTTATGTAACCCATAAAAGTAAATACAAGTGTTGCATCTGCACTTGTGTTAACCTTGTAATTTCCATCCAAATCGGTGATGGTACCGGAAGTAGTGCCTTTAACCAATATTGAAACACCGGGTAATGGTTCCCCGGTTTTTGTATCGGTTACAACCCCTTTAACCTCTATCTCATTTTGCTGACTGAGGCTGCTTGCCAGCGGGTTTGCTGACCAAATTTGGTTCAGGTTGAAAAACAGGATAGCGAGAACCAGAAAAAATAATTTATGTTTCTCGCGTCTTAGTGAACCCTGTTTAGTTTTAGATAAAATCAGGTTTTCTTTCATAAATTTAAGAGTTAAAGTTTATATTAAATAAAAAAAATAAGCAACATTACTGCTATTATTACAGCTAGTCCTATTAATATTTCAATCCATAATAGTTTCTTTTCTTTTAAGTTTTGATTATTCATGTGGGGTTTAAATTTCCCAAACATAAGCACAAAAAATTTATTTTTTGTGCTAAAATGTTTCAAAGATGTGCTTAAATGTAATTTTTACTGAATTAAAACAGGGATTTTTCAGGTTAAATCAGGTTTTTTTATTCTGTTTTTCGATATATTCAGTGGGAGACAGGCCGAACACTTCTTTAAAACTCTTTGTAAAGTATGAACGGCTTTTTATGCCTACTTCATATAAAACTTCAGAAACCTGCAATTGGCCTTCAACAAGAAGTTTGGCAGCCCGTTTTAAACGCATAATCCTTATAAAACCACTTGGGGGCAAATCGGTTAAACTTACTAATTTACGGTGCAGGTGAGCCCTGCTAAGGCCAATTTCCTTACTTAACTGATCAACATTAAAATAAGGGTTTGAAATGTTTTTATCGACCAGTTCAATCACTTTTTTCAAGAATTTTTCATCTACAGAGGTTATTGATATGTCTGAGGGTTTAACATCGATGCTGCGGGAAAATAAATCCCTGAGTTTTTTTCTTGAATCCAGCAGGTTTTCAATGTTAGCATTCAAAAGTTTTAAATGAAATGGCTTTGTAATATAAGCATCGGCGCCGGTTTCCATTCCTTTAACCTGGTCTTCTTCACTGGTCATCGAAGTTAACAGTATTATCGGGATATGGCTCGTAAGCTCATTATTTTTAAGTATTTTACATAATTCAATACCGTCAATTCCCGGCATCATAACGTCGCTTACAATTATATCGGGCATAATTTCTTTTGCTTTTTCCAGTCCCTGAGTCCCGCTAAAACAATTATAAACTCTGTATTTATTTGTGAAATGGCTGGTCAAAACATCATTCAATTCTTTATTGTCTTCAATAATAAGAATAATATTTTTTTGTTGAATTTCATTATTTGGTATATTATCCTGAATATCGATTTTCTGCTCTTGATCAAAGTTTTCAGAATAATCATTGACTTCACCGATAATTTCATTTTTGGGAAAATGCCTTTCAGCCCAGGGTAGTATTATTGTAAATTCGGTACCCATATCAATCTGGCTTTTTACATCAATTTTTCCATGATAAATGTTTACTAGGCCTTTTACAAGCGATAACCCTATTCCTGTACCCGTTTGTTCTTTTTCTTTTTGGTTGTTAATCTGATAAAACCGGTCGAATATTTTATTAATTTCTGCGGGTTCAATACCAATCCCGTTGTCTTTCACCGATATTTTAAAATAACCCCCGTTTTCATTTTCAGGAATATCCTGGTAATAATCAACATTAACCACAATTTCTCCGTTTTCGGGTGTAAATTTTAAAGCATTTGAAATAATATTATAGAGTATTTTTTCAAGTTTATCCTGGTCATAATATCCGGTAAAAGTATTATGTGAAGAATTGTATTTTAATGAAATAGACTTTTCACATGCCCTGTAATTAAAAGAAGATACAATAAATTCAATTCTTTCTGCAATATTGCCGTTCTGGACCTCAGGTTTAAGGTAATCGCTTTCGAGCTTTGAAATGTCCATTAATTGGTTAATAAGCCGCAACAACCTTTTTGCATTCCTTTGCATCATTTGGAATTGTTTTTTCAATTCCGGTTTTATTTTTTTTGCTGAAAGCAGTTGTTCAACAGGGTGAAGGATTAATGTAAGGGGGGTACGAAATTCATGGGAAAGGTTGATAAAGAAATTTGATTTCACCTGGTTAATTTCTGCCAGTTTTTCTTTTTCGAGTTGTTCCATTTTTAGGTCGTGCTTAAACCTGGCCCGCATTAAAACAGATTCCCTGAACAAAAGAAGGATGAACCCTATGATGATAAAATATCCGGCATATGCCCACCAGGTATTATACCAGGGGGGCAAAATTGTAATAGCAAGAGAAATACCATCTTCATTCCATATTCCACTGTTATTGGAAGCTTTTATTCTTAATGTATAATTACCATGGTTTAAATTAGTATAAGTAACAGTTCTTTGGTTACCCACATAATTCCAGGTTTCTTCAAATCCTTCAAGATAATATGCATATTGGTTTTTTTCAGGCGAAATGAAATTTAAACATGCAAATTCAAAACTTATTACTGAATATCGGTAGGGGATTTTAATTTTTTTTGTTTGGCTGATATGCTTTTTAAGAAGGAAATTCTTTTTACCAATAGGTACAGGTTTATTATTAATAAGGAAGTTTGTAATTACTACTTCAGGTTTTTTTTGGTTAATTATTATATTTTCAGGGTTAAAATAAGTAACACCATTAATTCCTCCAAAATATAAAATTCCGTTATTGTCTTTACAGGCAGCGCGACGGTTAAATTCATCATCCTGGAGGCCGTCGCCTATATCGTAATTCATAAATTCGGGCTTTTCAGGAATATTAATTGCATTCATAAATTTCGATAGTCCGTTATTAGTGCTAAGCCATAAATTTCCTTCATTATCTTCGAGAATGGCTTTAATTGAATTATTAGGCAGTCCGTCTTCATCTAAATAATATGTAAAGGAAGAATCCTTTCTGTGAAATAAGTTCAGGCCGTTTTCAGTACCCATCCAAAGGTTTTTTTTACTGTCTTCAAATATTACTTCGGCTCCGTAATCGCTTAGCGTCGAAGGGTCTCCGGGTATATGGGTAAAGTGTGTAAATTGTTCTTTCTCCCGGTCAAAGACATCAACTGCGAGTGAAGTAGATACCCATAAATTTCCATAGCTGTCTTCTGCGATTGCCCTTACCCAATCTGATGATATTGAAAGAGAATTGGTAATATCGTTTTTATATTTTTTAAAACTATTTGTTTGTTTATTATACAGGTTTAAACCTCCACCCATGCTGCCAATCCATAAATAGTTTTTCGAGTCTTTATATATTGAGAAGATATTATTGCCACCTAAACTATTGTCATCGGTGGAAATGTTCATATAATGCAGGTATGCATTATTTACCGGGTCATAAATATTTATTCCTCCTCCCCAGGTTCCGAGCCATATTTTATTGTTCTCGTCAAAATATATGCACCAAACCGAATTTGAAGTTAAACTGTTTGGGTTTTGCGGATTATGAAAAAGGTGCTTTAGTTCATTTGTTTTTATGTTATCAATGAACAGGCCTCCTTCGGTTCCTATATAAAGGCTATTGTTTTTGGCATAAATAAGGTTAACCATATTGCTCGACAAGTTATTTTCATTATAGGCTATTTGGTTAATTTTGTGAAAATGGATAAAATTGTCACCAAAGCGGTTATATTGGTTTATCCCTTTATTATAAGTCCCTATCCATATATTTCCGTCCTTATCTTCAAAAATTGAATAAATTGAATTTGAGCTTAGGCTGGTATTATCAAAAACATCATAATGGTAATGTTTAGAAATATATTCTTTACTATTTTGTTTTGAAATATCAATAACATCAAGGCCCCCGTTTTCAATTCCAATCCATAAAGTCCCGTGATTATCGGCAAGAAGGCTTATCATTGCCCCGATATTAGAAGCAGAAAAAGAATTTCTGTTGTTTTGTAAATCGATAATTTTGTTATTCAGAGGATTTTCAGGATTGTAATTATGAATAATCAACCCATTGTTTTCTGTACCAATAAACATTTGGCCTTTTTTACCAAATGCAAGGCTCCGTGCCCGGTAAGGTATATTTGCCTGAAGGGGGATAAAGTTTTTTTCTTTTTTTGAAAAGAAATATACTCCTTTTGAACTTGCTATCCAGATGTTTTGATAGGGATCAATTTTGATTTTGTATATTATGGCGAGGCTCCTGATATTGTCAGTATTATCGAATATCTGGTATATCCTTTCATGTTTTGTATCTATGTTGTAAACAATTATACCCTGGTTGGTGGCAATATAAAGCAGCCCGTCTTTATCGCGTACAATATCATTAATATAATTATTGTCTATATCAGGAAATCGGATAAATGTTTCATTTTCAGGATTAAATAGGTTTAATCCGTATGAAGTTCCAATCCATAAATTACCTTCTGAATCTTTGTATATAACATGTATTGTATTGTTTGAAATACTGTTATTATCCCTGATGGTATGTTTATATATTTTAAAAGTATAACCATCAAATTTGTTAAGCCCGTCGTGAGTGCCAAACCACATAAAACCCTGGTTGTCCTGGCAAATACACCTGACCCAGCTTTGCGAAAGCCCTTCAGAAACCGAAAGCCTTTTAAATTTAACAGATTGATTTTCTGATAAAACAGTAATTGGAAAAACCAATATTAAAAATATATATATCAGAAATTGTTTAATCATCTGAATGAATATTTGCAGGGTTTAAATTTAATAAATTCAAAGAAACTTTAAGTGAAATATTATTCTAAGAAATTTAAAAAGAATAAGCAAATAATAGCCACTAAAACTCTAAAACACTAAAGCACGCATAACTTTATAAAACAAACCTTTTAATCCCATCACTAATATTAGTAACATTGAAATTTATCAAAAAGCCTAATCGTTTATTTGTAAGCTTCAGATGGCTTAGCACTTGAGCTTCCCAAACAGGGTTTACAGTTTCTATTGCCTTAAGCTCACAAATAATTTCATTTTCGACTAATACATCTAACCTTAATCCTTCATTGAAGGTAAGGCCATCATAAACAATTGGGATGTCAAGCTGACGCTGGTATAATAATCCTCTTTTCGCTAACTCATGGCAAAAGCATATCTCATATAATTTCTCGAGCAAACCAGGTCCTAAATTCTTATGAATAGTATAAGCTGCATCAACTATCTTTTTACCAATTAGTTCTAAGTCTGCAGGAATCGGCTCATAACTTTTTTTGTGAACTTTTGTGTCCCGATCCCGATGGCTATCGGGATTATCGGGATTGTGATTTTGTGGCATTTTTATTTGGTTAAGTAATTATTTATTCCAGAACTTTAAAATAATAGTTAGCCGAACTTAAAGTTTATTGGTTCTCTAATTCATTATTTATCCATTCATTTATAAAAAGCATCGAACGCAAATTGTGATAACTCACCTTCCATTCAGTGGCCATATTTGAAGTGGTAATGGTCTTCCCTTTTTTATCAAGGTCCCAGTACCATTCACCGGTATACTTATTAAGTTGTTGTGTTTCTGTCCACTTCATTGTATTATCTAATTTTATCAGCCATTCACTATTATTGGTTATAATATATAGACGTAATAATCCGAGAAGACCTTCAGCCTGTACCCACCAAACTTTTGATTTGTTTATAACTTTTTTTAAAGGAATGCCTGAATAAAAATATCCGCCATTTTTAGTGTCATAACCTTCAACAGCCGATAAAGTAGCAAGTTTAACTATTTGTTTGATTAATAAACTATCCGAATTTTTATTTAATACTTTTGCAGCTTCATATAACAACCATGCTGTTTCGAGGTCGTGCCCATAACTTACTGCAGGCCTTCCAACAGGCGACCAGTCCGACTTAAATTGAAGATGGGCATATCCCGAAGGCTGGCATATTTTATAAGCAACAATTTCAATCATTTCTTCAAGCCTTGCCTTTACCAGCGAATCTTTTGTTAATTTATATAAAGATGTAAATGATTCCAGTAAATGAATTTGGGTATTGGTTTCTTTATTTGCCCCGTTAACAACCCAATCTGGTTCGTTAGTCTGGTCATATCCTCCATAAACCGGGTCGTGTGCGCGTTTATCGATTACTTTAAAACAGTTGAGTGCATATTGTGCTGCTTCCTGTTTGTTAAAAACCATTGCATATTTTGATAAACCATATATGGCAAAAGACTGTGAGTATAACCTTTTTTTTGAATCAATTATATTGCCTGTTTCATCAATCAGCCAGTGAAATTCACCATTAGTGCTATCATAAAAATTATCTATAATATATTGGTATAAATTATGACAAATCTTTTCGATTTCAGGGTTTTGTCCTTTTAATTCGTGCCAGGACGAAAAAGCCCATAAATGGCGCGACATGGCAATAATTCCCTTATTATTGGGAGAAATTGGTTTTCCTTCCTTGTCAAGGGTTCCGTAAAACCCGCCAGAGACAGTATCAAGTCCTTTATTAATCCAGAAATTAATGATGTTTTGCCCTAATTCATCCGATTTATGTTGAATATCGATAAGGGAAGGAATGTAAATGTCTGTGGTTTTTTGTTTGCTGTAAACCAAAGAAATAATGCAGCAGAACAGAAGGGTTGATAATAAAAATGGCTGTTTCATAAAATTTATTATTTTTACATTTTATTGAATACCTGCAAATATTGTTTATTTTTTTTAATTTGAACCTGTTATTTTTTATTGCTTCGTAACAAAATGTATTTTAATCCATAAATTTATCTTATTTACCCTTTGTTTAGATACGTTCGTCAAAATTGCGGTTAAATTCAACTAATGTATGGCTTATTTTTATTACCTTGTGGAGTTTTTCGGTTTATTGCCTTATAATAAACCGCTAGGCTTCTAAAAACTGACTTAAAATGATTTAATATGAGAAAGATATTCTTAAGCGGATTACTTTCATTGGCTTTGGTTTCATTATTCTCTTTGTACCCTCAGTGTGAGGCAGACTTTATATATTCCAAAGATATTGATGCCTTAACAGTTGAATACGAAAATAATTCAGGCGGAAAAGAAAATTATTTCATTTGGATTTTTGATGATACCGATACCATTTTTTCGGATAAAAAAAATGAAAGCCATATAATACAGTATGATAGTGCAGGAACATATTCGACCTGTTTAATAGCTCAGGAGATAAAACAAGGCGAAATTGAATGTACAGATACGGTTTGCAAAGATATTATTCTAGAAGGTGACACTTCTGTTTCAAATAATTGTTATGCTAATTTTTCATATACTGTAAGTGAGAAGGATGTAACATTTTATAATGAATCACAGGGTTTTGGAAAGAAAGTGTTTTGGGATTTTGGGGATTCCAAATACGACAAAAAAACCGGTGAATTAAAGCATAAATACAAAGAAGCCGGCGATTATAATGTAACATTAATTATTAATAATGAAGAAACAGGATGTTTTGCTGAAATAACCAAAACAGTTACAGTTGATCCTGCTAATATTAAATGCAGTGCAAAGTTTGCTGTAATACCCGACATCACTGATGTTTTCAAATATACCTATAAGGCTGGTTATTCAGGCAATGGTGAATACTTCTGGGAATTTGGCGATGGTACAGTTTCAAATCAGCCTGAAATTGAACATATATATTCATCGCCAGGAATTTATAGCATTAGTTTAACGGTAAACGATGAAGAGGATGAATGTGTAAAATCGGATAAAAAGAATATAAAAGTAGCTTTAGACAAAATTGAACTTAAGGCCAATTTTGGATATATAATTGATATTGATGCAGATTCAATATTTTTTAAAAATTTATGCATTGGTGAATCAGAATCATTCTTTTGGAATTATGGAAATGGTAGAGTTTCCTATCTGCCTAATCCTTCATTGCCATTGAGCGATATAAATAATGAAGTATGTTTGACTATTCAAGATAATGCCGGGAATTACAGTACAAAATGCAAAGAAATTGAATATTATGCTTCGGAAGATGATAATGCCAATTTTGAAATATATTTATTCCCTGAAACAAATCAGGTTATTGTAAGGGCTTTTATTTTGAATTCAGTCAGCGAATATTTCTGGGATTTTGGCGATGGTAATACCGGTGAAGGATATGAATTTACGCACACATATTCCGATACCGGAATTTATGTTATTCATCTAAAGCGATTTACAGGTGATATTGAAGCGCAAAAACTTAAATTGATAAATGTTCATTCTTTACAAACTGCAAATATTGCTGCCTTTAAATTAATGAAAGAAAACGGTTTAAAAACCACAAGCGGCAATGCAAAACCCCGGGGGATACTTGCCGGAGATATTTCAAGATTCAGATGGACATTAAAAGGAGAAAGTTCTGATTCTACATCTTTATCTCCTGATTTAGGATTTAATACCAATAATGATTCAATTCAATTATGCCTTGAGGTATTTAATGATTATTTGAATACAAATAGAAATTATTGTCAATGGATTAAAACCGGGACTATTGACATAGTAAATAAAGAACTTCCCGGAGAAAGAAAAATTTTAATTTTTCCAAATCCTGCTTTAAATTTTATAAATGTATTTTATTCATCGCCATTCAATTCAAAAAATCAGATTTCTATTTATACTGTTTCAGGATATTTGGTTTATTCAGGCCAGCTTTCTTCCGGACAAAATCAAATTGATGTTACTAAGTATAATACCGGAATTTATTTGTTAAAAATTGAAGATGAGGCAAGTACAGAAATAATTAAATTTTCAATAATGAAATGAAAATTTTTAAAATGAAGAATATAATTATTTCATTCATTTTTTTGTTGTTTATAAGTTTCTTCGGAGGATTATCGGGAAATACTATCAGTAATAAAAATCTTTCAGATTCGGCCTTTATTAATGATAATATCGATAAAGCATTTTATTTTGCATTTAATAAGCCTGATTCCGCACTTTATTATATTGATGAAGCAATAAAGCTATCTGCAAAAACTAATTACAAAAATGGATTATCGGATGGTTTTCATACTAAGGGAATAATTTATTATGCAATAGATAAATACGATTCGGCCTTAAACAATTATTTTGTGGCCCTCGATATGCGCAAAGAACTTAACGACAAGAAAAAATATGCTTCAACACTGAATAACATTGCTTTAACTTATTCTAACCTTTCATTGTACGAACCGGCCGTAAAATTTAACCTCGAAGCCCTTAAAATAAGGGAAAGCCTTGGCGACAGCATTGAAATTGCAAAATCACTCAATAATCTTGGCATGTGTTATCATTATTTAAAGGATTATGAAAATGCTTTAAATTTTTATAGCCAGTCACTTCACATTAAAACCCTCCAGGGAGATAATAAAGTGATAGCCTCAACTTTAAACAATATTGGGCAACTTTATTTTGACTGGGGATTTGAAAAAAAGAAATATTTCGACAGCGCTTTTTATTATTTAAGTAAAGCAGTTATTTTAAGAAATTTGTCAGGAGACACTCAGGGTATGGCCGAGTCATTGCTTAATTTGGGTAATATTTATATTCAAAGGGAAGAATATTCAAAAGCCTTGATTTTTCTTGAAGATGCCAACCATCATTTTAATAACAACGGCGATTTAAGCGGTATGGCTAATGTGGAATTTAATTTGGGATATATTTTTTACAAAAGGTTAAACCCTGATTATAAAACAGCCCTTGATCATTTTGAAAAAAGCGTTAAAATTGCCAGGGAGATTAATGATTTAAATTTGCTGGAAGATAATTATTATAATATTTCGGCCATTTACAGGTTAATGAAAAAATTCGACTATGCTTATAATTATGTTGAACTTTATAACGAAATTAAAGATAGTATTTCATCCATAGAGACAAGAAAAGAAATTGCACGGCTGCAAATTGCTTATGAAACTGAAAAGAAAGAAAAACAAATATTTAACCAGGGCCTTACTATTGACAAACTAAAAGAAAACCAAAACAAGTTGATATTTTCGGTAATAGCTCTGCTTATAATTGTAATGTCAGTTTTTATTATCCTGTACCGGAAAAAACGTTTGGCTTAAAAATCCCCTCCTTCAAAATCATTTCCGTTTTCTGTCTGGTTGTTCTCCTTAGCTTGTTTTTTATTGTAGTTGTTTATTTTATAGCTCAGGGTCAGCATAATAATCCGGGGTTCTCTTTTAAATTGGCCGTGGCTATATAAGTCTGCTGTATTATTTACATGTTCAAATTTCATGGTTCCAAAAATATCCCTTACCTGTAGTGTCAACGAAAGGCTCCTTTTAAAAAAGTCCTGCTTAACAGCAATATCCGAACCAAAAAATCCTTTTCTTTCACCCTGGGCGGTTGCTGTTGGCCCGCGATAAAAGCCATTTAACTGAACCCGTGTTAAAGGGGTAATAATAAATGTATTGTTAATTCTTCCATCCCAGTTAAAACTTTTATTGGCAACATCTTCATCTTTTAAACTACCTTCGATGCGGTAATGGTATAAATTGGTACTTGCATTAAGTTTGTACCATCTTGCCGGTTCAAGGTTGGCCATTATTTCTGCTCCGAGAGAATGGTCTTTGTTTAAATTGGCAAACGACATTATATTTTTATCATTCTCGTCATTATACTGATAACGTGTAATTTTATTTTGCGTAACACGATAAAAGCCTTCAACTGCTATGAATGACATACCCATTTTTTTTTGGTAGCCTAACTCGTAAGAATTAATGTATTCAGGTTGTAAACCGGGATTACCCATCCGGGCAGAATATTTATCGACAAAATTAAGATAGGGTTCGAGTTGCCATCCCCTGGGGCGGTTTATCCGCCTGCTGTAACTTGCCATAACCTGGTTTCCGTTGCCAAGTTCTTTTGAAAGGTGTAAAGTCGGGAAAAAATCCGGCCGGTCAATTATAAATGTTTGGGTACTGTCGGTTTGCGTAAAATCAATCTTACGATAAGTGTATTCAATCCTTAACCCAAGCTGGTAATCAATTTCAAATGCCTGGTTTGAGTAAGTTGAATAGGCCGAATGGATTTGCCGGTTATAAATTAGTTTACTGCTGTAATTGTTGTTTTTAACCCATTCCTGGGATATATTATCAAACAGGCTAAAACTGTATTCTTCAGAGTCATTATCGATCCAGGCCTGGTAACCGGCCTCAAGTTTGCTTTTTTCGTGAAAAGGTTTGGTGTAGTCTACATTAAACCTGATTTGCTGATTAGTGCCATCCTCAGCAGTTTGTATTATTTCAGGCAATACATCCAGGGGATTCCAGTTTTCATCGGTTAATTGATATTCCTGGTCTTCATGGTCGCCTCCCTCTCTTTTCCTTTGTTGCACTGATGCCGATATTTCATGCCCATGTTCATCAAATTTATGGATAAAATTAAGGTTAATATCATAAAAATTACTGTTTCTCTCCGATTCTGAAGTATTAAGTGTAAGGGAGTCATAAAGAGCTTGTAATGTATCAGATTTAAAAGGCAGGTTCCATACTCTCACTCTTGAATTATCGCTTCCTCCAAAACCAGAATTACCTAAGGTACCTGATAAAGACAAAGTAGTGCTTTTTGAAAGATAAAAATCTATGCCTGCTTTGCCATTAAGCCCATTCCTTGAATGGATACGTTCACTGGATGATTCATAATAGAGTATCGAATCAATCCGGTTATTATAACTTTCTTTATAAAAATTCCGGGTTCCGGAAAAACTTTCATCCTGGAAATAAAAACTTCCGAACGCATTTATTTTATCTGTTTTGTAACTTAAAAGGGCATCGGCCTTATATTTATTGCCTGTACCTATCGAGGAATTTACCATTCCGCTTATGCCTTGCAATGCGCCTTTTTTAAGTACAACGTTTATAATACCGGCAGTACCGTCGGGGTCGTACTTTGCTGAAGGATTAGTAATAATTTCAATATTTTCGATTGTACTGGCTGGTATTTGTTCGAGGGCATCACTTCCGGTAAGCACTGTCGGCCTTCCATCAATAAGCACGGTAAAGCTTGAACTGCCACGCAACTGTACATTTCCCTCCACATCAACCGAAACCGACGGGGTATTGGCAAGTACATCAACGGCAGAACCTCCGCTTGCTGTAACATCCTGGCTTACATTTACAACTTTTTTGTCAATTTTATATTCTACCCTGGCCCTGTCAGCCACTATCTCAACCCCTTCAATTTCTGTTTTTGAAACAGATAAGTTAATAAAGCCTGCATCATAAAAATGATGGTTATGCGAAATTGAAATGGATGGGACTATTTTTTTATTATATCCGATAAAATTGGCAATTAAATAATATTTCCCTTCATGTAACCCGCCAACCATAAAGCTTCCATCGGCATTAGAAATGGTGCCGTTTACCAACGAAGAGTCATCCTGGTTATAAATAATAATATTGGCATATTCCATTGGCTTTCCAAATTCATCAAATACTTTTCCTTTTATTATTCCTTTTTTTGGAGCAGTGGCTTCTTCTTCTGCCGGTTTTGATAATGCGAATGTATATATACTACCAATAAAAACTAAACTTAATAAGTATTTCATGTAATTTTTGTTGCAAAAATAATATTCAAAATTTATTATTAGACAGATGAAGTGAAAATAAGTTTAATGACATTTATTTTTTTATTTACTTTTTTTAAAAGAAACGAGTTTTAATGTTCATTTATAAGCACTGTTGTCTGATAAAATTTGATAACCCTCGTCAGGATTTAAAGAATCGGGAAGGCCTTCGGTGAATTATTCATATATTTATAAATAATGCAGGTTAAAATTAAATTACTTTATACTGTAATAGTACAGGATAAAAATTAAGGTATTTTTTCTGCTATCTTTAAAGGCTGAAAGCCTTATTTTACCCAATCCAATGTATCACATTGGTAATTCGAATAATGAAAGCTTGTATCGACCTGTATGGACAACTTAAGCCGCCTTTTCAAGGCGGACTACTCCGAAGTACCTTTACCCAAAGGCCTGGACATTGGTTTAAAATAAACTGTCCTTTCAGGACGTAATATAATTTTGTTATGTACTAAGTTATACTATTTAAAAAATATTAATTTTATCGTTTGAATGTTAAAAAATG
>JAFGQQ010000300.1 GCA_016935595.1 Bacteroidales bacterium | reverse complement strand
GAAGAAATGGACACCATATGGGAAGAAGCAAAACAATTTGATGAATGATTTTTATAAATACTGATATCTTTTATTTAAAAATTGAATTGCAAATCAGCAAAAAGGCTTTAACGAATTGAAACCATATTTCGGTTACACTCAATTCAACACTTACAGCACTCAATATATTACAACAATGATACTGGCAAAATTCAATATAAATCATATATATATTTGTGCAATCTTATTCTTAGGTTCTTAATAAACGAACATATAAACCCAAATTACGCTTTAAAAAAAGCTTCATTTATATCTTATTAATACAACCTTTTTCTAATAAAATATTTATTCTCACATAACTTTAATTATTTTTACAAACTATATTTAGTATAATAATGGCAATGGATAAGGCTCAATTCGAAAAGCTTTTTAAAACACTTTATCCGGAATTATGCCGGTATGCATATTCATTGGTTAAAGATCAGCAGGTTTCAGAAGACATAGTGCAGGAATTGTTTATTTATTTATGGGAAAATAAAAGCAATTTAAATATCAAATCATTCCAGGCTTATCTATACAAATCAGTTAAAAATAAGGCTATTAATTATTTAAAAAGTTACGGTTATATAAATGTACAGGAATTGTCTGCTTCAATTGATAAGCACCAATCAACAGATAATACTTCAAACGAATTGCAGCAAAAGGAATTAAGAGACATACTCCAAAGAGCAATGAAAAAACTTCCTTCCAAATGTTATGAGGTTTTTTATTTGAAAAAATTTGAAGAATTATCAAATAAAGAAATTGCCGAAAAATTGTCTATTTCTGTTAAAACAGTTGAAAACCATTTTACTATTGCCATAAAAAAAATCTCTGCATACCTGAATTTATATTGGAACCAATAATATTGAAATGATAATTATTTTTCAAATAAAACACAGTTTCTTATTAGGGGAAAATAATGTTTGGATTGCCTTATTAATAAAATCATAAAAATTAAACTAATTATGAATAAAGAATTAGCATTAAAGTATTTAACAAACACCGCAACTAAAAATGAGATTTCTTTATTCGAAAGTTGGTTAGGAGAATCTGAATTGAACAAAAATAAATACAATGAATTTGTTAAATCATGGGATGAATTATCGATAAACATAAACCAATTTCATCCCGATACTGAAGAAGCCTGGCAGAAGGTATCAGAAAAACTAAGCCCTGCAAAAACAGATAAAACAAAAACCTATTACATTTTCAGATGGCAATCGATAGCAGCAGTTATAATCCTTTTAATTGCTATTGGGTTTTTTATTAGTAAACAATTACGGCCATTAGATATATTTAAAACATACACAACATATGTAACTACAGACAGCATTAAAAATATTATTCTTGTTGACGGGTCAAAAATCAGCCTTAACAAAAACTCCGAATTAAAAATCCCTGAATGGCACAATAAAAGAGATGTATATTTAAAAGGTGAAGCCTATTTTGAAGTTGCCCGCGACACGCTAAAACCATTTTTAGTAAAAACAAATTATACTACAACAAAAGTTTTAGGCACATCATTTAATATTAAAAATACCGATGAAAATGACATTGTTTCCTTAATAACCGGAAAAGTTGAGTTTTACACAAACAGGCAAAAAAGAAATAGCATAATATTAGGGCCAGGCGAAGAATCGTTTTATTATAATGAAAACAAAGAAATTGGTAAAAACAGGTTCGAAAATAAAAACTTTTTAGCATGGAAAACAGGTGAAATTTATTTTAACAACACTCCTTTCTCCTCAGTAATTACAACCATTACAGATTATTACGGATTACATGTTGCCGATGATATCCAAAATAATAATCAATACACTTTGACTTCTTGTTTTAACAATATGCCTATTGATAAAGTTTTATCAATTCTTGAACTTACCTGGAATGCAGAAATATCAATTAAAAATGATACAATTTATTTTTCATTTAATTAAATATAAAACTCCATAAATAAGCGGTATAAAATTATGTTAAGAAGACTATTCATTTATTTTGTAACAATTATCATATCCGGCCAATATTTATGTTTTGCAGAAACAACTATTCATGATCGGGTTATTGAAATAAATAAAGGATATTATTCAATTGCTCAGATAATTGAAAAACTTGAGAAAATACCCGGATTAAATTTAAGTTATAACCCGTCCAGTATTCCAATGGATATGTCAATATATATTGATATTGCCAACCCTGATTTGTCAAAATTGTTTAAAACAATACAGGATCAAAGCCCCGTAGAAATGATTCAAAATGAAAATTACCTTATAATCAGGCAACGAAAGCTTGAAAAAACATATTCTATTTCGGGAAAAGTAACCGATGGCGAGCTAAATGAATTCCTGATAGGGGTTAATGTTTATGTGAAAGAATCGAAAAAAGGAACAGTTACCGGTTACAACGGCCAATACAGCTTTAATGCAGAACCGGGTATTTATACCCTGGTATTTAGTTTTATTGGCTACTCGACAAAAGAAATAACCATAAGGCTTTTTAATAACCAAAAAATAGATGTTGTATTATTTCCCGAAAAAACCCAGCTTGATGAAGTAAAAATTATTGGTGAACGACAGTTTTTTGGCGATTTAAAAGAAGGCAGAACAATTGAAACAATTGAAATGAAAGAACTGGAATTGATTAAGATTAATAATGTGTCTGATGTCTTGCAAGCGCGTATGCCGGGAGTATGGGTAACAAAAGTATCCGGCGCTCCCGGCGACCATAATCAAATCAGGATAAGGGGAATTAATTCTTTATTTGGTGGCGTCGACCCGCTTTATGTAATAGACGGGGTTTCTGTTCCAATTGTAAACCTTCATTCACTTGGTATTTCGGATTTAAATATTCACGATGTTGAAAATATTACTGTACTAAAGGATGCTTCGTCAAATGCAATTTATGGTTTTCAGGGAGGAAACGGTGTAATAATAATTGACACAAAAAGAGGCGGGGATAAAGAAATAAGTTTTTCTGTCACAAAAGGCATACAGGAAACACCTGTAAAATACGACCTGCTGAATTCTGTGGATTTTAAGAATTCACTCGACTCGGCAGCAAAAAAAAAAATAAGCTTCATAAACTCACATTACCCTGACATAACCGACACATTATGCGATGATAATTGGCAGGATAACCTTTTCCAGATTGGGGTAATAAGCGAATATCAATTATCGTCCAGCGGCAAGGTAAAAAAAACAAATTATCATTTTTCGGGAAATTATTATAGCCATGAAGGAATAATTAAAAATTCGGATTATTCAAAATACTCATTTTCAGGTTCATTTGGACATAATTTTTTTAACCGGTTAACTATTGAAGGTGTTTATAAAACAACAATTCAGAAAAATAACAATAATCTTGACAGTTATTGGGGAAACAGGGTAATTTTAGAGGAAATAAATAAATCGCCTTCCTACAATTGCACCCCTTATGAATTATATGTAGATACCTTAAAGAACTCGGAATACCTGCGAACATATATAAAATACCCGGACCTTCATACCCGGGAGAACCCTGACTCATTAATAAAGCACACTAACAAATCGCTTGATATTACCACACATAATTTTTCCGGTTTTTCGAGTTTCCGGGTTCTAGATGATTTATTAATTAACTATTCTTTGGCATATTCTACCAGAAATCATACATACAATACTAAAATAGTAGCATACAAACATTTTCCCATATTTAATAATTATCTAAAAAGCAGTGAGTTATATGCATTATTAAACAACCAGTTTAATATTACCTATAATAAGGAAGTCGATTTACATAATATAAATTTTGTTGCTAGTTCCAAGTTTTATCGCGATATGGTTGAATGGCACCTTGACTCATTGGTTTCGGATTTTAACGTAAAAACAAAACAAGAAAACATTTTTACAAGAGGAAACCTTTCTATTTTGGGAGAGCAAGGCAAAGCAATACGTCATATTAATTCATTTATAGGGCATTTAAACTATAATTATGCCCAAAAATACTTTGTTTCATTAGCTGCAAATTATGAGAATTTAAAAGAAGGAAGTACCCGTAATATTAGTAAACTATTTCCATCTGTTGCATTGAAATGGAATGTTGCCAGGGAAATTGTATTTACCCGACTCAATTGGCTGGATAATTTTAATCTTTTATACAATTACGGAATCTCAGGCAACTATCCTTTAAATGGCCTCTCAAGTGACTTATTTGCATCTGAACGTTACCTCTATCCCGATAAAGTATTATATGGATATAGCCTAGACAACCTGGCAAACCATAACTTAAAACCCGAGATTGTAAAAGGATACAATACCGGTTTAGAATTATCATTATTTAAAGAGAGAATTGGATTGCAGGTAAATTATTTTTCAAAAACCAATGATAATTTAATAATTCAACGCGATATTCCATTTTACTATGGAGGTGGCCGTATTTATGTTAATATTGCCGAAATGCAAATTAATGGTTATGAATTCAAATTTGAATTGTGGCCAATTATAAACTCAAATTGGCAATGGTACAACCGGATAGGCTTAACAACATTTCATCAAAAAGTGAACAAACTCGATGGTAACGACAAATATTTCTTTAACAGCGATATACTGATTCCCGATTTTGTGATGAAAGAAAATGAAGAATTAGGCAGTATTCTTGGATATGAATATCTTGGAAAAATAAAAAAAGGTACTTCCCAGAAAGATTTTGAAAATGTAATTTTTATTCAGGGCGGAATGTACAGTATTATTGATTCTAACTATAGTAATCTTGACAGTTTAGATAAAGTGGTTATAGGAAATATGATGCCAGATTATACCTTTAATTTTTTAAGCTCAATACAGTATAAAAATTTTAGTATTGACATGCTATGGTATGGGGTTTTTGGTGTGGATAAATTTAATTCAACTCGCGCATCCACTTATATCAGTGGGTTGAATTCTGAAATTAACCAGTTTATTGCCGACACTAATCAAGTAATAACCAGTTCATATTTTTACCAATCTTCATATTTTGTTGAAGACGCAAGCTTCATCCGGTTAAAAAATATAAGTTTAAGCTATTCGCCTGCTAAACCAATTTACAAAAAAATAAAACTAAAAGTTATCCTCGGTATCGATAACCTGGTTACATTTACCAGATACAAAGGTTACGATCCCGAAACAACAATATACACCGATAACACATTTTCAGATAATGCAGTTGATTTAGGGGCATACCCCAATCCGAGGTCATATTATATCAGTTTAAACCTTAAATTTTAAAAATGATAAAAAACCTCTTTTTGATAATAGTATTATTAGTAGTAATTAGTTGTAGTAAATTTGATTATTCTGATGATTATTCCCTTCAGAATATATATTCAACATCGGAATTGGAGGAAGCAGCAATTGGCGCCTATGCAAAATTTGCGGGTATCTTAACCTATGGCCTATACCGTAATAGTTTTTTATGTCATACTATTCCTGGGGAAGATATTGATATTGTCGGAAGAATGGGTAAATGCGGTTTTGAAAATAATCAGGGTTATTTTGATACTTATGATGAAGATGGCAATCCTATTCGTTTAAATTATGGTTCTTGCCGGTATTTTGCAAAAAGTACCGAAGACATAACAAATTATATGAACATTATAAATGATTCATATAAAAAATTATACAAGGCTATTATTACACAAAATCTAATTATTAACCAATATCATAAAAATCTTGATTTTGATAATTCAATAAATCAAATTGTAGGCGATATATATTTTATGCGCGCATACTGTTATTACAGATTGGCCAGGGTTTTCGGGGAAGTTCCTTTAATCTTGGACACCGAAGTTAATTACAATATTTCATGCTCATCGTTTAAAGAAATATATAATCAAATTGAATCGGATTTATTGACTGCGATTTCCCTTCTTCCATTAAAAAAAAACGTTTCAACAGTTTGTCCAAACAGGGGCAGTGCTAAAGCATTGCTTGCCGAAGTTTATCTCACTATGGGAGG